>JBDNGG010000232.1:0-3429 GCA_041689405.1 Terrimicrobiaceae bacterium
ACTATCCCAGCGGATTGTAATATGCCGCGCATTCGGCGCCATAAACCTGCCGGGCACGGCCTACATCGGATTTTTAGCCATCGCTTTTGATTGGGAGTTGAGAGATCGTTTCTTCAAATGGGTATCAAATCCTCATTCCCCGGATATCTTGCAGCGATTGCCATCTTCATGAGTTCTACCGCCATAGCCGTCGCGATGCCACAAGATCGTTTCCCCGAGCCGATTGTCCTTGATGGCCTGACGCTCGTTTTGAATGGCACCGCAACCCGCAGCGTCTTTGCGGTAGGAGTTTACGATGCCGGCCTTTATGTGAGTCCGGCAACCGACGATGCGGTCGAGATCATGGAACGCAATCACGGTCCGAAACGCCTCAAAATCATCATGCTCCGATCGGTTTCCGAAGCAAAGTTTGCGTCGGCGATACGCGATAATCTGGATAGAAATCTCACGCCGCCGGAACAGGCGGTCCTCGCCGGGGCGCTCGCTGTCTTTTTTCAAGCGTTTGCGCACGGCGCGGATCTCGATCAGGGGTCGGAGATCACAATCGATTATCTGCCATCCGAGGGGACCATTGTCATGGTGGACGGGAAAAGGCAGGCGGTGATTCCCGGCCGCGAATTTTACCATGCGCTCCTGAGGCTTTGGATTGGCAAACCCCTGCAGGCTTCCATAAAAACTGGTCTTCTTCGCAATGGCAGACCTCGATGACGATCCCAAGGCCGGCGCAATAAATTTATGAAAATCATCGGCCCTGCATTTCTCTCGCTCGTATTCCTACTCACGGGCTGCGCTCAATACTCCCGCGTGCAAAAGCAAAGCCGGACCGAAAACCTCGCGACCACTGCGGAGCAACAGGCGGTGGTCAAATCCATCAAGAAGTTGCCGGACGATCCGCTGGTTCAAATCGGAGCGTATTTAGATGCGGCGAATGCGGCTCGACTCCGTCTGGCTTCTGATCCTAAGGATGTGCTCTCTCAGAGCGATTACAATTTTGCCGTCGCCCGGGTTGTTGAGATTGTTTCGGATCAGCGTCTGAAGCCTTGGGATGCGCGACTGATCTGTCCATCGGCAACCGGCGAGCCATGGAAACTTGGCCTCGTCGCCCCGGACTCCCGCCCGCAGTTCCACCCCTCGAATTTGGAGTTTACTCCCACGGATCGGCTGAGTTTCCGCGGCACGCTGGTGGGGGAGCGATCTACCATGACCGGATTGGGAGCCCCCGTGGTAGCCATCGGGAAACAACAGGATCCCGCGCGCACCAACACGCTCGGCCTGAACAAGAACCTTTTTTATGGTCTCACGGCTTCAATACGATTTTCCGGTCGGAAGTGCGATCTCATGTTCGCCGATCCGCTCGAGAAAGAATCCCTGAAGCTCGACAATCACTCCTACAACCTGGCAGCGGACTTCCAGGCTTCCTTGGCCATGTCGCTGGCCGGGTTTAATGTCAGGCGCTTCGAGCTTCGCGAGATGTTTCGTCCCGACCTCTTTGAAAACTCCGCAAAACTCGTGCAGCTCGAACCGTACAACCCCAAAAAAATTCCGGTCTTGTTAGTTCACGGGTTAAACAATTCCCCTGCCATTTTTTTACCGTTGATTTCGTTTCTCCGCAGCGATCCCAAAATCCGGCGTAACTATCAATTCTGGGCCTTCAGCTATCCCTCAGGGCTACCGTATCCGATGTCGGCGGCGATTTTGAGATATCAGCTAGATAAGATGAAGCGCCTTTATCCCGACCACAAAGACATTGTGGTGATGGGACACAGCATGGGCGGAATGATCAGCCGCTTGCTTCTCACGGACAGCGGCATGAATATTTGGAATGCATTTTTTGACCGCGCTCCAGATCAAATCCCCTTTTCCAAAGCAGCGAGAAATCTGATGAGCCGCTCCTTGATTTTTAAATCTGACGACGATATTTCACGGATGGTTTTTGTATCCGCTTCGCACCGGGGCAGCGATATGGCCACCGGATTAATGGGACGCCTGGGAGCCATGCTGGTGGGCAACCCTATTTCCCAGAGCCAAGTCAACAAGGAGGTCTATTCGTACGTGAGGCCCGATGTCCGTGTTGGCGGTCGTCACCGTCTGCCAAACAGCATTGATATGCTCGATCCGGACAATCGATTCCTGCTTACAGCAAATGCTCTACCACTCAAACCCGGCGTTCCGTTTCACTCCCTGATCGGGGATCGAGGCCGCGGCGGTTACCTGGACCATACCAAGCCCGCGAGCAGCGACGGAGTCGTGGCTTATTGGAGCAGCCATGTGGCAGGCGCGCAGAGTGAGCAGATCATTCCCAGCGGCCACTGGAGCTTTCTAAACCCGCTGGGCATGGTCGAAGTCAAACGCATCCTAAACGAAAATCTTCAATGAATAACGAACGCAAACAGGTTTCGGGACTGACCCCGATGCAAGCGATGGCCGTGCTTTACGGCGACGGCAACGAAGAGGCGTCCCGCGAGCTGGTGGACGGGCTGAGCTGGCAGATTTTTGAGGGACCAGAGCGCATGCCTCTCAAAGGTCTGCGGCGAGCCATGACCGGATTTGTTTTTTGGTTAATGCAAAAAACCACGCGCGAAGAAGTTCGCTCCGAGCCAGATGGAAAGAAGGTTCTTGGCTATCGCAACCGCATCCTCGAGCGCACCGGGCATCCTTACACCCGGACCCTGCTGCAACCGGCGAGGAGCGACACGGCATTCCTAGTGGAGGGCGGCGACCCGATGAATGCCATTTACATGCTGCTTTCTCCCGAAGTCTATCGAAACATCGGCCTTTGGGATCGGCTGTTGCTGGATTCTGTCAACAGCCGTGATGTCCAGGCCCGTTTTGCCTGGGAAACCCGACTCACTTATAAACTGGCGACACGGCGGTTAAAACACGGAGAGCCCGTGCGCATCAAAGCGTTTGCCGCCGGCACTGGCTTGAGCGTGATTTTAGCCTGCGACCGCCTGCTCCGCGATGGGCATGATCCCAAACTCATCCGGGCAGTCATTTCCGATCGAGATCCTGCGCACAGCAAGAAATCCATCCAACTGATTAGGAAACTCCCCCGCTTGCGTGACCTGATTGATCCTGAGGGGAATGCTGATTTCGGTCTTTTTGCCCAAGCGGAAGATATCTTCCATCCGTCAGCCGGTGCATTGAACGAAAAGCCCTACGAGGTGGTGACTGCGGTTGGAATTTTGGAATACTTCGGAGGCCATACCTACAAAACTACGGAGGAACGCCTCGGGGAGGCCTCTCCTGCGGGAACACCCAACGCAGAAGATCTGCTGCAGGCCGTGGCGAAGGAGACCGCGCCGGGCGGCCACCTCATCGTTAATGGCCACCGCGAGTCCGCTGCCACACGCGTCCTCGAGGTTTTTGGAAAACGCTTCCACTATCGCAAACCTGAGCACTTGCAGACGCTCGCAGCGACCTCGGGCT
>JBDNGG010000233.1:0-6066 GCA_041689405.1 Terrimicrobiaceae bacterium
CGCCGCTGACCTCCCGACTGCTACTGTGCGAGGCCATGGACTAGATGTGACAACCCGAGCAATCCATGGGAACTTGTATTCCGGCCAGACGACCTGAGACTTGTCGCCCCAGCTGCACGGCGGCCAGAACGAACTGCTGCTGGAGGTGTAGTTCGAGGGACGGGCAAGGACTGTTGCGCCGCCGACCCGATCCAAGGCGGCGTGATCGGCCGCTTGGAGAGTGATAGGCAAACCGTCGGAACCGGTCCCCGCTTGCATTCGTCGTAAGTCGGGTCGTTAGCCTAAGTTCCGCAGTTTGGTCATCGGCGAAAAATAGTTTACCATAGCAGGCCGTGAGCGGTTCGGGGGATTTCGGTTGAGTTTGCTGGGCTGATGTCCAGCGTGGCAAAGTGAGTTAAACTTCGCAAAGCAACGATGATGAAAATACTGGTCAGGCACGGGATTTATACAGATAAAGATCGAGTCCTCTGGAGAACCCTCTCAACAATCTGGCATGCGCCGAGTTAACAGAAGCCACCTTGCCCGGCCCGGCAACGTTTCTAGAGCGAGGGGAATGCCGAGCAGCAAACTCAATTCAGGCTGAACGTTTCTGGATTTCGGGAAACCCCGGGCGTGATCGCCCAACTCTCACATTCCCGTTGGCGCCAGAGTGCGTAAGACCGCAAAGAACCGTAATCATTCTGTCGGGATATTTGCCAACAATACCTTTGATCATTCTCCCAGCAAATATGTTTGAGTAAAATGGCTGTCGCAGTCGGTGACATTTGTGTCCGTCATAGAGCGCAGCTGTGTAACGACAACTAAAACTGACCCCTGACGACAATTAAAATTGACCCCCCTGGCAGGCAGTAAAACGCCTTGGGGGTTTGGACGTGGCATTTACGACCAAGGGCTGCGTGAAGTGGCGGCCTTGAATGATAAATCGTCGTCAAATCAACCAGCTCGTTTACGAGCGCAATAAAGGAGTCAGTATGAACATGAGTGCAATGAAGGCGGGAGTTTCCCGCAATACGGCAAAGAAGTATCTGCGTGCAGCAGATCCAAGCAAACAGGAGAAGCCAGCCCACGAGTGGCGAACGCGAAAAGATCCGCTGGAACGCATATGGAGCGCGGCACGAGGGATGTTGGATGCTGCACCGGAGCTGCAAGCGAAGGCGCTTTTGGAGCACTTGAGCGTGCGCAGCGGGGGCGGGATTGAGGAGAAGGTGTTGAGGACCTTCCAGAGGCGGTTTAGGCAGTGGCGGCTGGAACACGGGGAGGAGAAGGAGGTATTTTTCTCGCAGGAAGCTCGGCCCGGAGCGGTGCTGGCGTATTCAAACTGGCAGTGGGCGGTCAGGAGCCGCAGCGAGTCGCTGCTGTCGGTTCGTTCGGGACATAAAGCCACGATTGGAAGGCTGGGGAGAGTTCCAAAGGAGCTTCTCATCGATAATTCCTCGACGGCGACGCACCGGCTTTCCGGAGACGGGAAGCGGCGTGGGTTCAACGAGGAGTTCCTTTCCATCTGCGAGCATTTCGGGATGAGTCCGCGCACAACGAACGTGAGTAGCCCGAACGAGAACGGGACGTGCGAGGCGATGCACGGGCACTTCAAAAGCAGGCTGGAGCAGCATCTGCTGTTGCGAGGCAGCCGGGATTTCGGGAGCGAAGAGGAGTATGACCTCTTTGTCATCGGGGTTTTGGAAAAAGCCAACGGTCTGCGCTGCGAGAGGCTGGCGCAGGAGTTGGCTGTGATGGGTGAGCATCTTGGTGCTGAACTGCCGGACTACACGGAGACGATGGTGCGGGTGAACAACAACTCGACGGTGCGGGTGTGCAAGCGGGTGTATTCGGTGCCCAGCAAGCTGATCGGCAGTCGCTTGCGGGCGAGGATCTACGAGACCCACATCGTGCTCTTAGACGGGAGGGTGGTTTTGGCCGAGTTGCCATTGCGGGGAGGCGACAGGCGGCATCGCTGCTTAGTGCGTAGACAAAACTTTTGAGCCGTCCATAAATTCGATCCGATCCACTTCTTGGTCTCGGAGCCAATCGTATAGAGCAAGGCTTATTCGGGGACATTTGGAGGTGCCGTTGTCTTCTCGAATTGCAAGGTAGGGAGCTCGCGTTGCGAACAAAATACCCCCGCGAACGCGCGCTGGAGAATTTCCGCAGCGGCCGGACCCGCGTCCTCATTGCGAGCGATATCGCGGCCCGCGGAATCGATGCTAAAGGAATTTCCCTCGTGGTGAATTACGATATTCCTAACGAGCCCGAGTCATATGTGCATCGTATCGACCGCACCGCCCGCGCCGGCGAGGAAGGTCTTGCTTTCGCATTTTGCGACCACACCGAGCGCGACTTTATCCGCAGTATCGAGCGATTGATCCAGCAGACCATTCCCGTGCTCAACGATCACCCCTACGCGAAGGCCGGAAACTCCGAGCCCTCGAAACCAAAACCGGTGATGCGTCGAGACGGCCGACTCGACTGGGTCCCTCGGAAACGCACCCCCGGCGGACGCCCCGGAAGCAATCAGGACCGCGGCCGCCGGTAACGATCGGGGGGGCGTCTTTCATGACAAAGGTAGGCGGTGGGTGTTCTGAAGCTTGTCCCGCCACTCGTCCGCGATCTTGGCCTGGGCCGCAAACTCCGGCCTGCACGCCACAGCAGCTTGCACTTCCTCGGTGATCGTCGCTGCGCGGCCCCGCTTCATCAGTGCGGCCTTTGCGCACGCCGCGAAATCCGCGAGTGTGAATCCGTCCCTTTTCCCGTTCAGAGTCATCTGGTGCGTGGCCGCCCGCGAACTGGAGGGATTGTAGTGGTAGGTCACGTTGAAGGCCATCCGCCGGAACTGTTCCTCCACCGCCGGCAATGGCAGTTTGAGCTGGCGGACCGTCAGCAGCGCCTGCTCGGAGGCATAGGCTCCGCCGTAGTTGTAATCGAAATGCGCCTGTGTGCAAAGCGACTGCGTGTGCAGTTTCTGCCCGCCAGCCAGCCGATCAAAACGGCGTGTCATGAAATGCCGCCGCCCGTTTTCTTCCAGTAATCGGCACTCGCTCATCGTGATCCCAGCCGCCCTTGCCACCAGGTGATACGTATACTCGATGGCCCCACATCCCTTGGGGTCATTCTGTTTCTTGTCCTTGTTGCCCGCCACGCCGTCGAATTTCAGCAGCTAGTAATCGAAGCCATCCCCCGCTGTGCCCCGGTTACCCCGCGCAGATCGTGATTTTACTCACGCGCAAAGTGAAATAAGCCCGTGACGCAAATTCCGCGATTATCGTGCTCGACCACCGACATCATACAAGGCGGCCGACAGGAAGCCCTGTGGGATAAGCAAGGGGTTTGGACGCGAACACCGAGCTATCAAGCCCTCTAAACGCTGATGAAAACGCTCGATCCCAATGTGTGTTGGCACCCGCGCTCAACGACTGGTTGAGTGCCCACCACGGCACACTGCCCCGCGCTCTGGCTCTGGACGGCAGATACGTGCGCGACCTTGTGCTCACCGTGGCTTTGAGCAAGCACGAAAGCTGTGCCCCGGTGGTCGTGACTATAGCCTCCACAAAGAACCCAAAAGCGCCAAGGCAAAAAAAGAGGGGGAACCCACCGCTGCTATTGGCCTTTACGAGATGAGCGACCTGTCGGGAGCCACGAGCACCGCCGATGCGGACTTATCTCCAATTGCAGCGGGTCCCCCCACCGGTTTCCTCACGCGCCGGATCACGGACTCGCGTGTGTGGGCAAGGGAGCGATGTGCTGATACGTGGGCTCCTTTTCTTGCCGGGCTTGGATGGTGGCGATTTGCTTCCACACCTGGAATAGCCCGTGCGGGCAGGGCGGTAGGTCGTGCCGGATCAATGCGTTTAGGCGAGTCAAATTATAGCAGGGCACGGCGGCATACATGTGATGTTCGGTATGGTAGTTCATCTGCCAGTAGAGGAACCGCACCACGGGGCTCAGGGTGAACGTGCGGCAGCAGAGCCTGAAGTCCGGCACGTTGTCCTGTAGCCCGATGTGCTGTGTGTTGTTGCACAGGAAAAAGAGCCATCCACCGTAGCACGGCGTCAGCGAGACGAGCACCGGGATGATCCAATGGCCGGTCGCCAGCGACACCGCGGCGATTAGTCCGTGCCCGAGGAGCATGAAACACGCCCAGCGGACCGGCACCTTGCGGCTATTGGCGTCGTCCGGGGGATACAGTGTGAGTTCCCATTCGCCCTCGAACTTGCCTCGTGCGATACGGATCGTTGTTTTCAGTGCCCACCAAATAGCTATAGGATTGATGAACCCGGTCTGCAGAAAATGTCGGACCATCAACCTCATAGGGAGAACGACCTCGAGGTCATCCGGCGGATGCAGGGTGTAGCGGTGATGGCGGATGTGGCTAGTTTGGAACATCTCATGGTTGATCCAGCCGAAAAAGGCGAGCACGTGACAGAAGACTTGGTTGAGTCTGCGGGTCTTGAACACCGTGCCATGGCCGAGTTCGTGGACCCCGTTGATCAGGAACGCCGAGACCATCCCGTGCAGGAAGACCAGACCGGCGGTGATCGCCCACGGCCAGTGGCCAAAAGAATAGAAAGCCATCAGGCCTGTCGTCGATAGGATGGCCAGATAGCCGAGCGTCTGGACGGCTCCCTTGGCGTCGCTCTTCTGGTGGAGCGCCTTGAATTCGGTTTTTGGAATCGGGGTGCGATACCAGTCGATCACAGGGGCCTTACGTTCCTTGACGGTGAAATTGGCCAGCGATTCAGGTTCCGGTCCGAGCTTTTCAGGTATTTGCATTGACGTATAATGCCACAGTTGCATTTCGATTGCTTTCAATCCAATAGCGCGATACGAAATCAAACATGGCCATTCCGCGAAAGCTGTTTTCCCAAGACAGGATCGAGATGCGTCCGAAGTTTGGTATCCTGCAGAATCTCCTTGTGCTTGGGCGCTACAACAACATCGCCGCAGGTCCCGGTCTGCCCATGCACAGGCACCACAATTCCCTAGAAATTTGCTATCTGATGCGGGGTCGGCAAACCTACTGCGTGGACGGGAAGTCACATCGATTGCGTGGGGGCGACGTATTTATAACCTTTCCCGATGAGGTCCACAGCACCGGCGGTTCACCTCAGGAAAAGGGAGTTCTTTACTGGATGCAATTGGCCGTGCCGGATCGGGGGGAGTCATTCCTCGGCCTACCCCCGCGTCAGGCCACCGCGCTGGTGCGGGCACTTCTTGAAACGGGGAATCGTCATTTCCGGGGTTCATTGAGAATGAAGAAACACCTCGATGCCTTAACGATGCTATTTCACGAACCACAAAATCCGCTTTCTGCGTGCGCGATGGCCAACCAAGCTGTCGGCTTCCTACTTGAGGTGATTGGCTGTCGCCGGGCTCCGGGCTCCATCTCGCCGGTGCGTCCGCTCGCTGCGGTGATTGATTACATCCAAAAGCATTCCGGTGAGCCGCTGGGGATTCCGGAACTCGCTCACTTGGCCGGTCTGTCCGAAGCGCGTTTTAAGGTGCGCTTCAAAGAGGAAACTGGCGTGCCGCCCGGGGAATACGTGCAACGAATTAGGATTGAGGAGGCCCGACGGCGACTTGCTGCGGGACGTGAATCGGTCACGCGCATCGCCTTCGATCTCGGATTTTCCAGCTCGCAGTACTTTGCCACGGTCTACAAACGATACACCGGGAAATCGCCACGCGATGATGCGGAGTGAACCCGCTGGCTCTGCTCCTGGAATTCCACCGGCGTGCAGTCGTTAAACGGGAGGAAGACGGTCGCAAAATATTGCGAAGATCCAAGTCCGCACGTCTCCGGCAGGAGTTGGCAGGCAATCTGCGACGCCTTGATCACTGGTTGTGGGAGGTTCAGAAGCGCGTTGAGCAACGAACGTTGCTCCGATCGCTGCAGCCCGAGACTTGCATCGAATAGCATCGGTCGGTCGATTCCCTGCGGCTCCCCACACAGGGATCCTCCAGATAGATCTCGTCCATGATTCGCGTGATCCGCATATCCTCTTCGCTCTCCTCCACCGGTCGATAGCTCAGCGTCGAGCGCGTCACCGTGAGGATTTTGCACTGCTCGCGCAC
>JBDNGG010000234.1:0-6315 GCA_041689405.1 Terrimicrobiaceae bacterium
ATGCTCAATACGGGCGTGGACTGTGTATTTGGCAGCCGATTTGTGCGCGGAGGGGGCGTGATCGATTATCCGAAAATTAAGCTCCTTTTGAACCGGCTTGCGAATTCCTTTATCCAAGTGTTGTTCCGCCATGGGTTGAACGATACGACCAATGCGTTTAAGGCCTACCGCCGCACGGTCATTGATGGCATCCGGCCGATCTTGTCACCGCATTTTAACATTACGGTCGAGTTGCCGCTCAAGGCGATTGTGCGGGGATACACGTTCGCCACTATCCCCATCACTTGGCGCAACCGTAGGCATGGTGAGGCGAAGTTAAAGATTCGGGAAATGGGCAGTCGGTATTTGTTTATCTGCCTTTACGTTTGGCTGGAGAAATACTTCAGCCGTGGTGATTACCGCAAACGACCGGACTCCGCATCCTAGCAAATGGGCGCCTCCTCACACGCGCAGGTCCGATCGGTCGGATGGCTGAGCTTGATATTTATTGTCTTGTTCGTGCCGTCCCTGTTTTTGATGGTTACTGCGCCTCCGCTGTGGCGTGACACGGATGCATGGGCACAAGTGACTTCTCCGCCGAACGTGAGCACGTTGGTGCGATTTGGACCGGCGTATTGTTTTGGAGCCCGGGTGCCGATGTGGATCGGAACTTTGGTCGGAGCCGCCCAGGGCAACAATGATTGGCCTAAGCCGGATTTTTTTTCGAAACCCGCTGCCACTGATGCTGGTATTGCCTCGCTCGTTTTGACGCAGCATTTGCTCCTGGCGGGAGCACTGACGTTACTTGTTTATTCCGCTTCGAATCACAATGGGATTCGGCTGGGGCTGTGCGCGCTATGCGTGATTCAAGCGCCGTTGTATATTTATGCGCATTGCGTCGGCACTGAGACACTGACGCTCATCTTGATCATCGCCATGATCGCGTTGTTGGGATGGCTGGGGCACGCAGGGCTCCGTCCAGGCCTTGTTGCCGCGTATTCTATCTTGCTGCTAGTTGCGATTCTTACCCGTCACGCGAATGCGGTATTAGCTGCCATGTTGCCGGGGGTGATTCTGTTGGGAGCAATCATTGACGGAGTCCGCACGCGAAGCCGGGGCGGCATTCAAAGGTCTTTCAAACTACTAGTTTTTGCGATTGGGATTAGTCTCCTCACGATTGGTGCGTCTCACATTCTTTCTTGGAGCATTGCCGTCGCAGGCAATCAAATCTACCGCTCCAACGCGGGTTACACGCTCCAGTGGAAGCTCGGGTATATGAACGCGATGACGCGCGAGGCACGCCGAGACTACTGGCAACGTGTGCTGGGTTCTCCTGATGATCGCAGTCCTGTTTCGGATTTGATTTATGCGATCAATATCGACCGTCTCAATGAAAATGGCATGTGGCAAACCAAGACGCTATTCACTCAGGTTTTGGATAAAATCAAATCCCTCGATCCTGAACTCTCTCACTCGGACGCCGTCGCTCACGCCGAAATGGCCCTCAATTCGCTGATCAATGCGTTTTTGTTGCGGGGCGGTAAGCCATATTGGAATTCGGTAGGAGAGGATTTCTCTGAGGGTCTGGCATGGGGACCGGGAGCCATATCTGATCAACTCGTGAAGACGACTACCAAATTCTATGATGATCCTCGTTTGATCGAGCAGCCACGAAATCAGCCGCTTTACGAGTTGGTTACGTTTAAAGGACGGGATGCAAATCGGGTGAGGGAGGTGTTCTTGGCAAATCCGTTATTTTCTTTCGTTCCGCGTTTGCTTCCTGCCCATGGCGTCTATTTATTGATCGGGCTTCTTTTCTCCTTGGGGTTGATTGCATTTGGCGGACCTGCTCAGTGGAGGGCGGCGGCTGTGGTGCTCAGCGTATTGGCGACGGCTGTCGTGATGTGGTTTCTCACGAAGCTCTTCACGCAGGATTTACCCCGTTTTGCAGCGCCGTTGTATGCAAGCGCGGTTGCGGCATTAGCCTTCGCGGTGGGTCAATCCGGCAATGCTATTCTTGGGCAGTTTCGAATCCGTAAGCCGTGAGCTTTTATTTCGTATTAATCTTCTTGGTGACCGCTTGCGCCTTGAGCACGTCAATGTAATCGCGCAGCCGCTCAGTTTCTTCTTCGAGTTGTGCCTGGAGGGAGTCGATGTAGCCGCTCATCTCATGAATCTGTCCCGCGAGGGCCACCGATTTGCGATGTTCCTCCACGAATCGGAACACGTCATCAAATGGTACCTCCATGGTTGGATCAGACGTGTGTTTCTGATCGGTAACGGGGCTGTAGCCGCGCTCTGTGGCTGATGCAGAGTGCAATAATGAAAAAAGTTTTGCCTCAATTGCCGACATGTCAGGTGAATCCTCATCTTTACGACCCAGTGTGGCGAGGTCGGGAAAAATGGGGGTTTCCTTGAGTGGTGTGAATGATGGCAGCAGGCCGGAAAATTTCTCCATCACAGCTTTTGGATCCGCAATTAAGTCCTCGATTCGTAGATACAATCCGTTGGCCTGAGTTTTGCGCGATTTCCACGCCGCGTGATGGCTGGTCCAATCGCCATAGAGGTAGTGTCCGAGCATGGTGCTTGAAAGCGAGGTTTTCTCATCGGGCACACCCTGCTGATGGTAAAACGTCCGAATCGCCGCGCTGCCCTCTCGCGAGACATATACGAAAGGAAGGTCATCGGAAGGTGGCATGCGTGTGCGGGCGATGACCAAACGATCGGAGTCCAGCGACTTCTCGTAGAACTTCCGCCATTTGCCTTTCGCCGATCGCTGTCCAGTCGTAGCAGCTACCTCATCCGGCAAAAAATCGCTTTGATCAGCTCGATCAGCCTCATACCAGAAAAAACCATACTGCTGGTGCAAGGTGTCCAACAGGAGATGATCAAGGGAGCCGGGATATGAGGTAATCCAAAGAAGCATAAAAAAACCGTAGGCTGTAGGATTGAGCTGGGTCAATGACCGAATGAAGCTTCCTGGGTGCGTGACAGCATTTCAGAAATCAGCTCTTTATCGTCTTCCGCAGCGGCTTGGCTCCATCGATGATCAGGCATATCTCGCCCTTGGGAGGGCGGGTCGTGTAGTGAGCCGCCAATTCGTTGGCATGGCCGTGGCGATACTCTTCAAATTTCTTGGTCAACTCGCGGGCAACGCAAATCTTGCGTTCGGGTGCCAACAAATGGAGGGCTGACAGAGACTTCACCAACCGGTAAGGGGACTCATAGAATACGGTGGGTTCCAGACGTTCAAGCGCAGCGGTGAGTTCTCGCACCCGCTGGCCTGATTTTACCGGCAGAAACCCGCCGAAACAAAACTCACCAGCGCCAAAACCAGATCCCACAAGAGCAGGAATCACGGCGCAAGCACCCGGGAGCACGGTAAATGGAATTCCGCCCTGCACACACGCTCTGATCAAGCGCCCCCCCGGATCTGAAATGCCGGGAGAGCCTGCGTCAGTGACGACGGCCACTGACTGGCCCGATGCAAGCCTCTCTAGTAATTCGGCGGTGCGGCTCGCTTCGTTGTGCTGATGGAAGCTGACCATGGGTTTCGAAATTCCCAGGTGCTTCAGCAGCATCCCGGAGTGGCGTGTGTCCTCCGCAGCAATGAGGTCCACCTCGCCCAATACGCGAATTGCGCGTAGTGTGATATCATCGAGATTTCCAATCGGCGTTGGAACGATGAACAACATAGGCGCTTAAAACCCTTCCGTGATATTGGCTGTGAGCGTTTTGGCAAATTGCTCGATAGCCGTCACGATGGCCTGGCGTTCATCCGTCTGAATATCTGCATTACTGAAAAAGGATGTGTTTGTGACCAAATTGCCCTCGGTAATTATGGCTCCCGTGACACGGTTGATAAGCTCGTATTCGACGTGGATAATGAGTAGAAATTCTGCAGTTGCGAGCACGTTGCTCGGGACGGGACGTGCTTGCCGACGCTCGGTTTTCGTAAGTGTGCAGTAAAGAATGGCGTCCGCTTTATTATCCGACACGATTTCAAACGTGCCATCACGCTGAAATTGTTTAATAAGCGTGTCCGCCATCAGGACTTCCAGCCGCGGTTCAAGCGTTCGATTCTTGAATGTGGGAATTGCTAACGTCTTCACGCCTCGTAGATACGATGGTGTTGCCGGCCCAAGATGATATCCGCATCCGGAAACCAGGAGCGAGCACGTCAGAAGCAAACAAAAGATAGATGCGGTTCTCATTCGATAGGTAGATCTGGTTCAACCGCTGGCAGGGGGCGGATGTCATCCACACTGGTCCGCATCCGGGGCCGGATATCGGCGGGTAATTCGTCCGGGACGATATCCCGGGTGGGAGGTCCGGCAAAATCGGCCAAAGCAGACGTCTCAATCTGCGCCTGCAGGCGGCGACGGATGGCAAGTTTCTCGCCCGTTTCTGCCCGTTCCGGGCCGGTGCGCAACGCCTCGTCTCCAACTTCACCGCGCAGTTCTTCGATACGCATCTTTGAGATCTTTGCATCTTCGGTGTCTGGCTGCCGCCGGATCACGTCGTTATAGTAAATCACCGCGGCCCTGTAATCCCGCGTGAATTCGTAAAACTTCGCAATCTGAAAAATGTCTCCCGATTCTTTGTTCGCGATCCGAACCAGATTTTCCCGCGCTTGGGGAGCCTTTTCACTCTCGGAAAATTCTATCAAAAAATCCTCAAAGGTATTTTTGGCGGAGATGATGGAAGAAAGATCCTGCGACTGTTGTGCAAATCCGATCCGCATATAGACGTATCCAATTTGATACATCGCATCATCCACGACATCGCTGTTGGGGTAAGTATCCATCACTGCCTGGTAGGCAGCAATGGCTTCAAACGGCTTGCTATCTTTTTCCGAGGCAAGGCCCAGGTTGAACTGCGCGACAGGCGCATACTTACTGAACGGTGCACTCGCTAAAATGGCGCGGTACATCTCTTGAGCGCGTGGCGCGGTGCTTCCTAAAGAAAGTCCTAAGATCGACTGCGGTTTACCCTCCAGAAAACGGTTTGCGATATTCACTTGAGCCGAGACGGCGCGCTCAAAATTTTGAGTATCAGGATAGTTTGTGAGCAGGGCCTGGTATGCATTAAAGGCGCGGGATGTGTTACCGGTTGACTCCAGCAGCTCTGCCACGCGGTATTGAGCTTCGGCAGCGGGTTTTGCAAGCGGGTAGCGCTTGATTGCCCGCCGGTAGGCGTTGATAGCCTCACTTGTCTGTCCCTGCTCATCGAATGCGCGTGCGGTGGCATATGCGTCATTTTCTTGTGCCACGGTATCCTGCGGCACGGATTCTACACCCGTGGCAGGTTCGGAAATCTGCGCCACCAATGGATCTAACATTGCAGCGGCCATGCCGATACCTGCGATGACTACGGCAATCGATCTGCCGAATCGGTTACAAAAATGTGGGTCTGTCTCGGGTCGGCGAAGCATGAAAGCTGAAAACGTATTGGTTCCGCCGGTGCCCGTCAAGGGAACGGTGGCGTCTTTTACACGCCGTGCGCAGGACGGAAGAATATTGAAAAAAACCCGGCGGCCGGATCGTGTTCGGGACCGAACGTGAAACGTGCCGCCGGGGGTTGTATCGCTGCTGTTGCCATCGAAGCACAGCACGCGTTGGAGTCGACTTACTCGGCCGGAGCCTCAGTGGCTGGCTCTGTCTTTTCGGGTTTCTTCGCCACGGCCTTGGGTTTCGCCTTCGCTTTCGGCTTCGTGGCCGCAACCACAGGGATCACCTCGGCCTCGACAGACACATCCACCCACTCGATGAATGCCATCGGCGCAGAATCACTCTGCCTCGGTCCAAGCTTAATGATACGCGTGTAGCCCCCTTTACGCTCTGCCGCGCGAGGCGCGACTTCAGCAAATAGCTTTTTCACTGCGTCCTTTTGCTTCAAATACGAAACAGCCGTGCGGCGTGCGTGGAGATCACCCCGCTTGCCTAGTGTGACCATCTTTTCCGCAAACGGACGGACAGCCTTCGCTTTGGCAAGCGTGGTCTTGATACGGGAATGCTCGATGAGGCTGACTACTTGGTTCGCAAGTAGCGCGTCACGGTGTGCGCTGGAACGACCGAGCTTGATCGTTTTTCTTCTGTGTCTCATGGATAGTTGATGCGTTAAGGTGAATTACGACTCGGTCTCTACGGGTACTTCGACGAGTCCGCTCTCGAACTTCATGCCGAGGCCAAGGCCGAGTTGGAGTAGTTTGTCTTTGATCTCGTTCAGCGATTTTTTGCCGAAGTTCCGATATTTGAGCATTTCGCCCTCGGACTTGGTTGCGAGCTGTCCGACGGTCGTGATATTGGCGTTGTTCAAGCAGTTGGCGGCCCGCAC
>JBDNGG010000235.1:0-5142 GCA_041689405.1 Terrimicrobiaceae bacterium
ACTCCAACCATGATTGACATCGGTGTGGCGAGGCCGAGCGCGCAGGGACAGGCAATGATCAGCACCGCCACGGCATTTGCCAAAGCGTGAGCGAATCGTGGCTCGGGACCGAAAATCATCCAGACGACGAACGTGATAATCGCGACAGCGATGACGGTGGGTACGAAGATCGCTGAGAACTTATCGGCGAGGCTCTGGATCGGGGCGCGACTGCGCTGAGCGCTGGCGACCATCTCGACGATCTTCGCGAGCAGGGTGTCGGCGCCGACGCGATCCGCACGCATGAGAAAGCTGCCCGTGTTGTTCAACGTTCCACCGCTCACGGGATCGCCCACGCTTTTTTGCACTGGTGCGGGTTCGCCAGTGAGCATGGATTCGTCGATCGTGCTCTTGCCTTCGACGATCTCGCCATCCACGGGAATGCTGTCTCCGGGCCGGACGCGGAGCTTGTCACCAGCCTGAACTTGATCAAGCGGGATCTCTTCCTCGTGATCGCCTTCGCGAACGATTCGCGCGGTTTTCGGTGCGAGATTCAGAAGTGCCTTGATGGCCTGCCCTGTGCGGGCGCGGGCACGCAATTCGATGACCTGTCCGAGCAGGACGAGGGCGGTGATCATCGCCGCTGCCTCGAAATAGACGGCTACGAAGCCATGCTCGAGGAAGGAATCCGGGAACACTCCAGGAGCCAGCATTGCCGCAGCGCTATAGATCCACGCCGCACCGGTGCCGATGGCGATAAGCGTGAACATGTTGAGATTCCAGGTTTTGACAGATCGCCATCCGCGCTGGAAAAACGGCCACCCGGCCCAGAGAACGACCACACTGGTAAGCGCAAACTGCACCCACCGGGAGACGTCGCCGTGCAGAATTTCCGCGCCGGGAATCATGCCGCCCATTGAGAGAGCCATGACGATCACACCCAAAGGCGCGGCAATCCAGAACCGCCGTGTCATATCTGTGAGTTCAGGATTTGCGCCATCGTCCTCAACGTTCGGCGTGCCCTTGGGTTCGAGTGCCATGCCGCATTTCGGGCAATCACCGGGATGGTCCTGCTCGATCTCGGGATGCATCGGGCAGGTGTAGATCGTCTTGCCGGAGGTTGAGTCGTTCATGGGTGCTATTATTTCAGGAAGTGCATTAAAAGCGAATCCTCAGGCCGGCGCCCCAGCCGTATTCAGAGTGCCACTGGCCGATGATGGCGGCGTTCTTGCTCAAGCTATAATCGAGATGCACGCGGTTCTCCCAATAATCGTGGGTGTCGTATCGCACCTCGCCACCAAGATCCAGGCGTGGTGCCAGTGGGATAGTCTTGGCCAGTTTCACCCGTGCGCCGCCATCGGTGTCGACCCACACAGTGCAGTCGATATTGAGCGGCAGTTTGTACATCAGGCCAAAGACGCCGCGTGCGTAATCGCAATCGTAGTCGAGCGGGGCGGTTGTGATCGAGCCCTTGGCATCGACACCCCCTAGCAGTCGGAAGAATCGGTTGAAATAGCGTTCGTAAAGCAGGGTGGTTTCCAGTTCCGTGTCCGGCACGTCGTTCCAACCCGCTTCCCATTCGAAGTTAAAAATATTCTGAGTGTTAGATAATTCGAGATAACCCTGCGTCATGTTGCTCATGATGTCGGCCGTTCCCCAAAAAAAGTATGGGTCTCGATAGAGCTTGTAGCGCACGGCGGCGGTGGCGGGATCCGGCTCGAAGCCCTCGTAATGGACCACGCGGGCCATGCCGCTCGCCATATGGTAAAGCAGGTGGCAGTGGAAAAACCAGTCGCCCACTTCATCTGCCTCAAACTCAATGACGGTCGTTTGCATTGGCGGGACAATGACGGTGTGCTTCAGCGGTGCGCGGTCGCCCTGGCCATTCAGCACGCGGAAAAAATGTCCGTGGAGGTGCATGGGATGATACATCATGGTGCGATTGATCATGATGAAGCGCACGTTCTCTCCGCGTCTGATCTTGATCGAATCGCTTGCAAAGAGTGGCTTGTTATTGAGTGTCCAGACATAGCGCTCCATGTCGCCATCGAGCGTGAGCCGCACTTCGCGCACCGGGTTCTTCGGTGGCAGCGCGGTGTTCTTTGCCGCACGTAGATCCTTATAGGGCGGGCCGGGGCGCTCACCCATGCCGTCCATGACGAGCGGCTTTCGCGACGAGACGTCTGGGCCGAATGGGGTGTAGTCCCAAGTGTGTTTTCTGCCATAATGCGGGTTCGCCGGAGTGGTGTGATCCATTGCCATGCTGCCATGATTCATCGGCATTCGTTCCATTTCCATGCCGGGCTTCATCCCCATCATTTCCTCCATCGACATCATGCCCCCGATCACACCGGGCTTATCGAATTTGCCTGCGTGCACCTCGCGAGTCGGCATTCCCATGGTGCCGCCGGGAGTGAGCGCGAAGACGCGCGATGGCTTCAACTCGCCCATGGTGTTGTAGAGATTTGCGGGCGGCACATCCGGCGCGGGATGGGGTGTGCCCTCGCCGATCCAAATGGAAGCCCACGCCGAGCCGTCCTGCGCCGTGGCGCGAAGCTCATGCGTGCCAGGTCCCGGCGGACGCACCAGCACGTCGTAGGTCTCCGCTACACCGAGCAGCACACGGTCCTTTTTCAGCGGCTGCACGTCCTGGCCGTCGGCGGAAATAATGGTCATTGGCCCTCCGGCAAACTGGAGGTAGAAGAAAGTGGCAGCCGAGCCATTCACAAGGCGCACACGGACGTTCTCACCCGGGTTCGCAGCAATGCGTTGCTCGGGCTTGCCATTTGCGAGGAAACGATCATATGCGATGTCGGCGAGATCCATCGGGGGCATCCGCAGCAACTCGCGCTTCCAGAAATCGCCGAGCTTCCCGACCCGCATTGCACCGAACAACGTTTGCGCGGTGCCGCGCTGGAGAGCCGGCCATTCGCTACCACGCTTGAGCCAGCGCAGGACGTCATGCGGATTCTCATCCGTCCAATCCGACAACACCACCGTCTCGTCGCGATCACCGGTCACGCGGCCTTTTTGCGGGAGAATCACAAATGCGCCATAGATGCCCTTCTGCTCCTGGAACCTCGTGTGCGAGTGATACCAATATGTGCCTTGCTGCCGGATGCGGAACTCGTAGGTGAAGGTGGCACCAGGCTTGATCGGCGGATATGTGACGAAGGGCACACCGTCCATCCGGTTGGGCAGGAGCAGGCCGTGCCAGTGGATCGACGAATCGGCCTTCAAGGCATTCGTCACATGGATACGCGCGAGATCGCCCTCGCGAAAAATCAGCGTCGGTGCAGGAATACTGCTGTTTACCGCCATTGCGCGGCCGGGCTTGCCGGTGAAGTTGACAGCCTTTTCCCCGATGGTGAGATGGTATTCCACAGTCGCCGCACCAGCGTGCATCGTGGAGAAAGCAATGAGTGCGAAAAGGACCGGCAGGAATTCCCGCTCTCTGAAAGCATGGGTAAGCATGCTTTTTCGGGATGCGCCCACAATGCTATTCCCGCGAAGGCGCACTACAGCGCTTTGCGGATTTCGCCGCAGGTGAGCATGCTCGCCCCATAGTAAGGATTTGTGACCTTCTTGTCGGCTTGAATCCATGCTGCGTTGGCCATGGGGCAAAATGCTTCATAGTAGCCGGTTTTTTCTTTCTGGGCATTTGCCGCTGCGATCATCGAGGTGCTCAATGGCTTGAATGCAGCGCGGGCGGCCGAAATGTCGGTCGCTTTAGCGACCGCCTCGGCTTGTGACGCCGTGGCCTCCGGGAGTGCTCCAGTGCTTTCCTTGGCTGTGCCGGCAATAGCTGCTGCCGCCTCGGGGACACCGCTCAGGGAATCATCCGCGAGCGCTGCCTGAATTTTGACATACTGCTCCAAAGCTTTCTGAACCGGAGTGGAAGTGTTGTCTTGGGCGCGGGAGGCTGTGATGATGCTGACGAGCGCAAGCAGCATAATAGCGATGTTTTTCATAAAATCTTGTGAGGGGTAGGTTGAACGAGGGTCTTGGAAGGGTAATTTAATCTTTTTGTCAAAACCGCACCGCCCAGCGGATTGCATCTCACCGGGCGGTTGGTCGGATGATATCGCGGGGGTTTAGCTTGCCTTGATATACTCCATGCAGGGCTTGCCGTTTTCATCAACGATGGTCATCGTCGTATTTGGGCCACCAGTTTTTCCTGAAGGATTCGTCCAAATGACTTTGTAGTCCTTTTTGCAGGTCTCACAATGAGTCTTGGTGTTTTCTTTGCAGAGTTTCATGGCCATTTTGGAGTCCTTAATGGTCGTTTCCTTTTGGGGGCCGTGCATTTTGCAGACCAAGGTGACTTTGTCGCCAGCTTGCAGTTCTGCGAATTGATCTTGTGTGGTCAGTTGCAGTCCGCCTTTTCCCGGAGGCAGCGCGAAAGCTGCGGATGAGAATGCAAGAACCGCGACTGTTGCCGTGAGTATTGATTTTAATGGTTTCATGGTGTTTGTGGTTTTCTATCGATTAGGTATCGACCGGTGAAACGAGTTTGCGCGTAACTTCCCTCGAATTCATCTCAGTTTGGGTGTCTGCCCGGCTTCAGTCGGCCTTCGCCTGTTCGAAACTCCCTTCCAACCGCTCGACTTTTACTGCCTCGAAGCCGGACCTCTTGATGGAATCAGTGATTTCCTCGTCGGTGATCGATTTGCCCTGACGCTCCTCCAGCAGGACGAGCTTCCGGGTGAGATCGACATAGACGTTGGAAACTGCAGGGTGTTTCTTGAAGTGGGCGAGGATGCCTTGCGCACAGAATGAGCAGACCATACCGTTGACTGTGGTCTTCACCGTGACCACCCGGTCAGGCGCAGCGTTGGCGATAGTGACAGATAGAGCAAGGATGCTGATGGCGGATAATATTTTCATTCGATTTGGTTTTTAAGTTAGAAGTGGATCATGAAGTTGACGACCGGCTTTCCCCTGAGGGTGCTGCCGAGTTCGATGAAATAAGGGCCTTTGAAGAAACGAACCTTCGGAATGATTTCAATTGGGTCCTCCATGCCGGTGACATGTTCGACCTGGATGATGAGCCAGGTATTGAGCTGCTCGAACTCCGCCTTGTAGGGGGCGATGCCCACGGACGCACTGAATATACCGCGCGAGACAACGAGCGACTCGACCCATTTCGCATCGAGAGCCGTG
>JBDNGG010000236.1:0-7595 GCA_041689405.1 Terrimicrobiaceae bacterium
CCCCAACTACTGTTGATCACGTCCGCTTTGCCGCCGACTGTTCCCTCGAAGAATGCTCGATACGGCACGAGGAACGAGTGGTTGGAAATCTCGAAACTCCCGATACCCGCCTCCGTCCGATCAAATCGCGTTGCAATCGCCCCCGACCACAGCGTCGCGTAAGGCGCCAACCCTGCTCCAAGCAGCGAGAGATTGCCGTTTGCAAGCAAACCCGTGCCTGCCAACACATGAGCGACCGCTGTCGCGTGAAAATCGATGTCACCCAGATCCGGTGCTGTCACCGCGTTGCGCGCGGCATTTAGATTCAATGCCGGCGACACCGGCAGCAGGAGGCCCGTCCGATCAAACACCTCGTGCCCGCCCCAGACATGACCCGCCTCGACGTTAGCAATAACCACGCCCGCTCCGAAGTAACCTGCAGAATAAAATGTCCCCGCCCCGACGACCAGGTTGACTGCCTCCACCGAATCAAACGTCCCGTCGTAGGGCCCGGCGAGGACGTCCGACCGTGCCTCCACGGCCACTACCACGCCCACTGACATCAGCGTGATCGCACCTGCCACTAGGATGGTTTTTAATACAAACCCGGGGGACGAATTTTTAACCACAATCCTCCCACTTACAGCATATTTTCCAGCATTGCGACCTTTTTGCGACGAGATGGGGTCGATAAGAAATGGCTTTCAAAGTTCGCCAAGTGGAAAGGCGGAGACGCAGGTGCCCATTCCGGAAAAAATAAGCAGAAATGGCAGTCCTTTGCCGTCCGACTATTTCCCTCGCGCGATGCGGGGTGAATTTTGACAGGATCAGCAGAGGCAGCTTGGCGAGATTCAAAAACGTGGAATTCCTTCTTTAGGGGGAATTTAGAAAATGCAATACCGGAATGAAATAGCGATTAAAACTGGGAATTTTCTTAGCCTTTAAGAGCTCATTTGCGAGACACCAGAGCGTGAGATTCTCACATCAGGATCGGGTTGCTCGAAGTAAATGAGTGCTCTATTTACCTAAACTGCCGCCCGACCCAGCCCGCAAATGCTGAGATTCCGCATGTGACGGAGCGCTCTTTTGAGCGTTCGCCACCAGGTATCGGTTCGGTAGGCTACGCCATAGGCATCGCACACGGCCCGGACATCGGGCGCGATTTTCCGCAGGCGATCCGGCGGGAGTTTGGGGAAAAGGTGATGCTCGATCTGATGGTCGAGCCCGCCACATAGGATCGATAGCGGCAGGCAGACTTTGAAATTGTTGGTGGCCTCCACTTGCATCGCATACCACTCTCCCTTTCCTTTTGCCTGGGTGCCTTCCGGGAAACTCGCGACTTCCTCGCCCGTGTGGCCGCAGTAAATTGTTGCCGCGCTGTAGATGTCGCGCAGGGTCTCCGCCATCCAGTTACCGAGCAGAACTTTCCAGAACATCGACATGTTCCAGAACATCAATCCGGCGAGCAGCGGAAAGAAAAGATAGTTCTTGAGATAATAGGGCGCAAACTTCCGAAGCGCGGTGAGATGCGCTGCCTTGATCGCTTTCCATGAGCGATCGGTTTTTCCGTGGTGCTCATCGGCCCGCCCGTTTCCGAAATAGATGTCGTTCAGGCCGGTGAAGTGCAGGTTCATGAAGAACGTGAAATTTGGCGCCAGAATCGCGAGCACAAACGGGAACTGCAAATGGTGAAACCATTTGTGTGGTGTGTGCTCGGTGAGGCGGGCGGGACCAAAGTTCATATCCGGATCCTTGCCTGCCACATTGGTGAAATGGTGGTGCTCGATGTTGTGCCCGTGCCGCCACGAGCCCTCATGGATCGGCGTATCCCAGGAAAATTTCTTGGACTGGAACCGCCCGGCCCCTTCGAGATGGTCATACACCCCGTGCAGTACGGTGTGCCCGATTTCGGTCGCCTGCAGTTGCTTGTGAATCCACAGTGCGCCGACACCTGCCAGAAAAGTTACGGGCTCAAGGCTAAAATGGAGCAATGTCCGACCGACCACTTCCATCCCGCGCGAAAACCGATTCAACCGGCGAACGTGAGTCACATCCTTCGCCCCCAATTCCGCCTCAGCCCGGATGCGAATCGCATCGATCTCTTCACTAAAGCGCTTCATCCGTTTCGTGTAGGTGAGATACGAATTATCGCTCGGAGCGGGAGGGCCGGATTGGCCCTCCGCGAGAGAAATGGGATGCGTGATGGATGGAGTAAGGCAGGTCATCGAATCCGGAGGAAAGTTTCAGACTTCGGCTCGGGAGGCAATGGGGAAATGGGGAAATGGGGAAATAGGGAAATAGGGAAAAATCAAAGCGGGCAGTTCTTTCATGTTTATAATAGCAGTGAGCGGCGGACGAGACAATGAGAGCTCGACCGATGTCGTCTCTCCGTGTCGTGCTGTTCTCGCTCTTCGTGGTTACAATTTCTTTTTATCTTTGGATCGACCGTGGTTTGTGTGATGACTTGGTAGAGTTAGTCACTCCTCAGATCCGATCTATAGTTACGCTCCAGGTGTTTCTCCGGAACCACTCTCTTTTGCGAAATTTCTTGATGCAACCCGGCACGCTCGCGTTTCTCCAATCGGGCGATTGCTCCTGCCACCACCGAATCGAACGTCCCGTCCTCTAGGGCGCGGAGAGTATGTCCGAGCGAGGCTCCATGGGCACCACTGCGCACGCCGACATCATCGTGGTTCCAGCAGCCGCGAGGACGGTTTTGAAAGTTAATATGAGGAGCGCCTTGACCACAGCCCGCTCTCTAAACCGCATGTCGCTACCTCACGACCGTGATGACATTGGGATGAATTGAGCGGAAGATCGGGGGGTGTAAAAGTTCTTCTGTAATTGGACTTCACTCCTGAACGCCCCATCCGGGGCCGGCGGAGTGAAGGCGAGCGTAGCGAGCCGAACGCAGCCGGCCCCGGATGGGGCTTGCGCTTCAAGCTCGCATAGAGCGGGCCAGTGAGGTCCCTGGTGGGGTTTATCCAAACACATCCAACAAAAACACACACATGACCCACCAAATTGATTCTGATCTCTTGACCACCGTTTTGCAACTTCTCACCGATGAAGGCTCCTCCGGCTTTGCCGAGGGCCTCCGCCTTCTCGTCAATGAGGCCATGGTTCAGGAACGCTCCGCCGTCCTCCACGCCCGGCCCTACGAACGTTGTGATGCCCGCCTGGGCCGCTCCAACGGATACAAATAACAAAATCGGCGGTAGGTATGCAAACCCGAGTCCGCTGCCATTCCCTCAGCCAAGTGCGTTCATGGATGGAAAAACGATCAAGGTATTTCTTGAGATTTACCACTGGAGGCTACAACGGATCAGCCCACACACTGGCCTGCGAGCTGGATAAAGACACCCTCACGGGAGTCTACTATCATGCTGTCGCGAACTAGAAGTTCGACACTTTTTTCGAGCGCGAGAATAGATGACTCGATCACACAAAATGGGGGGTACCCAATATTCTGGCACTTCGACTTCTTATCCTATCCGCCTGCGCGAGTTTCTCCATCTCCAGTCTCGTTTGGGAGGTCACTGTCTCGATAAGTTCACAGCAATTGCGCAATGCCGGACGGCACATCGAACGCGGGAATCCAGCCTGCGTTTCGTAGTTTTTGGGGATTTGAAGTCGAGTGACGGATGTCGCCAGCCCGGGTTGGGGCATGGATGATTTCTGAGTTTGAATGGGTGAGGGAACGAATGGTTTCCACTAGCTCGAGAATGGTGATCGCCTGTCCGTAACCGGCATTGAAAACGCCTTCGATGCCTTCGGTTTCACCGACAAACCCGAGTGCTCCCACGATGTCTTTGACATAGATGAAATCCCTCGTTTGTCCGCCATCGCCATAGATTGTGATCGGGTCACCCGCTTTTGCTTTGGCAAAGAAGATCGGCACCGCTGCCGCGTAGGCGCTCTGAGGATCCTGTCTCGGACCGAAGACATTGAAAAACCGCAGACAGGCGGTGGAAAGCCATCCCTCGCGCGCGTAGAGGTCGCAGTAGTATTCGCCATCCAGTTTCGTGATTGCGTAAGGACTGCGGGGATCCGGCGCCATGGTTTCCACTTTCGGTTGCTGGGGGTTTTCGCCATAAACTGCGGCCGAGCTGGCCAGAACGAGCTTTTTAACGCCGGCATGACGGGCCTCCTCCAGCACGTGGAGCAGACCGGTTACATTGAGTGCGACCGTCTCGGCTGGGTTATGCATCGACTCCGGGACGCTAACCATGGCGGCAAGATGAAAAATAATGTCAACTCCCTGCACCGCTTCGCGCAGCGTCTCACGATCCAAAATCGAGCCGTCGATCAGCTTGCAACTGAGGCCGTCCAGATTGCGTTTATGTCCCGAACGGAAATCATCGAGGACGACGATATCGGCCTTTCCCTGATAGGCTTCCACCACGTGGCTGCCGATGAATCCGGCACCTCCGGTGACGAGGACCTTCATCGGGAAACCTCCTGCACGAATTTATTCATGGCGTCTTCTTGCTCTTCAATGCTGCGCACAAGGGCAATCTGAGTCCGGCAACGGTCGAGATTGTGGTCGGCGTGTTTGATTTTGAAATAAGTATCCCCCTCGAGATAATCGGTGAGAAACCGAATACCAATTTCCAGTGCAATGAGCTTCCCGGAGAACGAGAGGTGGGACAACTCGGACGCGTTGAGAAAGCCGCCGGCGGTTGAAAGATAGCCGCGCACCAGCGCTTCAAACATGGGCATCTGCATGCGCACTTTCGACAGGTCTTTTTCGTCTTCGAGCGCCGGACTCGTCGCTGTGCGGACCATGTCGCCGAAATCGTAAAGTGCGAGCCCCGGCATCACGGTATCCAGATCGATCACGCAGATCCCAGTCTCCGTGGTGTCATCGATCATTACGTTGTTGAGCTTTGTATCGTTGTGGGTGACCCGCTCCGGGATCTCACCCCGGGCCTGCAGGTCAATTAGCACATCGACCAAATTTTCGCGCTCCCGGATCGCTTGCCACTCAGAATTAACCCCGGCCAAGCGACCCTTAGTATCATTTTCGACGGCTTGGCGCAACCGGTCATAGCGGGAGCGGGTGTGGTGGAAATTTGGGATGGTTTCGTGGAGACGGGCTCCCGGCAGGTTGGACACGAGCCCTTGGAACTGGCCGAATGCACGCGCCGCTTCGTATGCCTGCGCTGCATCTTTGATGATGCTGTAAGTCCTCGCACCCTCAATAAATAGGTATGCACGCCAAAATTTTCCGGTGCGCTCGCGAAAATACGGCAACCCGTCAACAGACGGGATCACGCTCAATGACCGTCGGGATCTATCCGGCACGCCTGCCTCGAGAAGCTGCCGCTGAGCTTCATTTGTTACCCGCTCGATGTTTTCCATGAGAGCGGCAGGATCTGTGAAGATGCGTTCGTTGATCCGCTGAAATATGTATCGCAGCCGCGTGCCAGCCTGACTGAACGCCGCGACAAACGTGTCATTGATGTGACCGCCGCCGTAGGGGCAACTTTCCAGGTAAGCTCCTGGGATTGCAAATCCATCGACGATGGATTTCACCGGGTTTTCTAATTCGTGTGTTTCCATAAAGGGGTGGGGTATTGGTCATCATCGACCATTTGATTCAGAGCTTCGGCGACTGCCGCGCGATCTTCCCGATAGGTCACGCCGAACCATTGTCCGGTCGAAACAAGCACGGTGGCCGAAGCGGCGCCCGAGGTGATGATTTCGCTTACAGCACTCGGGATATAAAATTCTGCTTTCAGGTTTTCCGTGCCTCCCGTGTCGAGGAAGGTCTGAAAGTGGCGTTCCAAATGCGGGAAAATCTCCGGCGTAAAACCCCAGAAATTCATCGATACCATTTCATTCCCTTCGAGCTCACGGACCTGCCCCGAGGTATCGATCCCACGGATCCGATCACCGTCACGCGCAATGCCCGTGTGTTCCTCCACCCGGGCTAGTTCATCCTGTGGCGTCACATTACAAATTCCGCGCGAGACCGCGCCGTGCTCAGAAAGTGTGTTGACTAACGGATAGGCCACCATTCCGATACACAACCCGGATGCTTGCCGGGAGAGGAATGTTGCCATGATCTCAAAAGCCTCGCGTCCATAAAAATCGTCCGCATTGACCACAAGGAACGGGCCATCCACAACGTGTCGCGTCGCCCAGATCGCCTGTCCTGTGCCCCAAGGCTTTTCACGTCCCTCGGGAAGTTGATACGTGCCGGGCAAGTCAGCCAGGGTTTGAAAGGCGAGTTTGATTGGCACTTGCCCCTCGTAACGGGCGACGACGATGTCGCGAAACACTTGCTCAAAATCCTCACGGATCACAAATACCACCCGATCAAAACCTGCCCTCAGTGCATCATGCACCGAATAGTCGAGAACCACCTCGCCAGATGGCCCGACAGAATCCATCTGCTTCAGGCCGCCATACCGGCTCCCCATTCCAGCTGCTAGAACTACTAAAGTCTTGTGCATGGGGGGATCTAAGACGGAATGTATGGGAATGCAAAGAGGGAATATGTTGCTAATAGGAGGTGTTTTTGTGCATTTGCAGCCCTTCATGGTCCAATGGTCTCCCGTGTCGATGCTTGCCAGGATGACGCACTTGCCGTATTAACCGGTAGTATGAAATACGCGTTGGATTGGTTGATTGGAAAATAGAATTGGCCGGGCGCAGCGGCGTTTTGTGGGTGCGTGTTGTTATCCCTGGCACCGCTCGTGTGGGCGGTGGGAGGCGAATCGCTTTTTTGGATATTTTTGCAATTGCCGATTTATATGATCCATTAGTTAGAGGAGCACGCCGGGGATCGTTTCCGCACGTTTATAAACACGACCTTTGGGAGAGGGGTGGAGGTGCTTTCCCGGCCCGCGACATTTGTCATTAATTCTGTCGGGGTTTGGGGCTTGGATTTGCTCGCGCTGTATTTGGCAGTTTTTGTCGGCCCCGCCTGGGGCCTCATGGCGATGTATCTGTCGCTCATTAATGCGGTGGGTCATATCGGGCAGGCAATCGTCATGCGGTGCTACAATCCGGGGTTGATCACGGCGGTTATCACATTTTTGCCGCTGGCAGGATGGGGTCTGTTCGTTGTCAGTCGGGCTTCAAATGCGACATGGTTGATGCAAGTGACTGGGTTCGGGGTTGCCCTTCTCGTCCATATTGCAATCATCGTCCACGTGAAGCGTCAGTTATCGCGATCCCGGTGATCTGATTCAAGGGAGCGGGAGGATTCGGGAATTTTGTCGGCGAACGGGCGTCGGTGGCGGTCAAAGCCGCCCGAGCGCAGGTAATCACCTGCTGCGAGTGCCGTAATATGAGGCGTTGGAATTGAGGGAATCCATTTCCGGCGGCGGATATTTTCTGCATCCCGACCGGCGATGCTCTGAGGTGCAACGGATTTCTGGAAAAAATTGGTTTGAGTTAATAGAGTGAAGATTGGCCTCAAATTGGGCCGGGGTTTGGTAGTTAAGGGCAGAGTGTTTGCGGTGATGGTTGTAGTAGGAATTGATGTAATCGAAGATTTCGGTGCGAGCGTCGTTGGAGTCGATGAAACAGCCGCCCTGGAGGATTTCGGTTTTGAGTGTTCCTATGAAAGACTCACTCCGAGCGTTGTGATAGGGGTTGGCCCG
>JBDNGG010000237.1:0-3401 GCA_041689405.1 Terrimicrobiaceae bacterium
GCCGTGACATTTACCCGTCTCGTTTTTAAAAATGAACCCGTTCCGCCGGAGGTTGAGCAAACTCCTGAATGACAGCAATACCTCCCCATATCGGCGTCACCGGCGCATCCGGCATGATTGGTTCATGCCTTATTCATGCGCTTCTTGAGCAAAATCCTCAGGCAGCCGTCCGGTGCATGGTCAGACATGCGCCACTACAACCACATCCATCGCAGATTCGATACTTTGAGGCGGATTTGCTTTCAGAGGCGGATTGTCGAGAGTTCGTGAAGGGATTGGATGTGATCGTGCATCTGGCCCAATCCAACAGCCCGGCAGCATCCGACCGGCACTGGCCCAGCGATTGCGCGGCAAACCTGCAGACGACCTTGAATTTACTCGACGCGATTCGGTCTTCTGGCCGGAAGTGCCACTTGGTATTTGCAAGCAGCGGCGGTGCCATATACGGGCATCATCCCAAGGTGGATTTCTACCATGAGAACCTTGACTGCAAGCCCTTGTCACCTTATGGAATTCAAAAGCTGGCGGCAGAACATTATTTGCGGTTAGGCGTCGCACAGGAATGGTTGTCGGTTTGCGCGCTTCGCATCTCCAACGCATACGGAGCATTGCTACCACCCGAGCGAAAACAAGGTCTCATCGGGGTCGCAGTCGCCCGGCATCGGGCCTGCCAGCCTGTGGACATTTTTGGAAACGCAGCAACCGTGCGCGATTATGTGCATATCCAAGATATTGCCTCCGCATTTATCGCTGCCATGGGTTTCCCGGAAATCGGATTTTCTTCCGTCAACGTCAGTTCTGGCATCGGACATAGCGTTACGGAAGTCTTGGCCGTCATCAGTGAAGTCAGCGGAAAACAGGTCGAGGTGCGGGAATGTGAATTTGGAAGCCAGCAATTTGCGCTCACGCCCCGGATGATTCTTTCGAACGAGAAGGCAAGGACCTGCTTGGGTTGGCAACCTCATGTTCAACTTCACGAGGGAATTCAACGGTTGTGGAGTGCGAGCAAACAAGCTCACATCTGATCTATTCTAATGTCCGAGCATCCCACCCTGTCCATTCTTGTCCCCTGTTACCGGGATGAGCTGAATCTGGACGAGTTGCATCGCAGGTTGACACTTGTCGCGAAAAGCCTTGGATGCACCCATGAAATCGTTCTCGTGGAGGATGGGTCGCCGGATGGCACGTGGGATGTGATTTGCAGGCTGGCAGCGTCTGATCCCGCCATCGTCGGAATCCAGCTTTCAAGGAATCACGGCCACCAACTCGCCGTCACTGCAGGGCTTCACTATGTCCGCGGTGAACGTGTTCTTATCATTGATTCAGACCTTCAAGATCCGCCGGAGTTGTTGCCGGATATGATGACGTTGATGGATCAGGGGGCGGAAAATGTTTACGGACAGAGGCTGAGCCGGAAGGGGGTTCCCGTCTGGAAGCGCATCTGCTACAAGACCTATTATAAAGTGCTCACCAGCCTGGCCGGTTGCAACATCCCCGAGGACACTGGCGACTTCCGACTGATTACCCGCCGCGTCGTTGACCTCGCAAATTCCATGCCGGAACATCACCGGTTCCTGCGGGGTATGATCAGTTGGCTCGGTTTTAAACAGGTTCCGATTCAGTATCATCGTGAGTCCAGATTTGCAGGAGAGTCCGGCTACACTCTGAGCAAGCTTTTCCGAATTGCCGTGGATGGAATTACCAGCTTTTCGATCAAGCCGCTCAGGATCGCTTCGTTGCTCGGCGTCCTTTTCGGGGTGCTATGCCTGTTGGGATTAGGCTATTCTATTGTTGGATACTTCCAGGGAAAAACCGGAGTCGCGGGCTGGACGAGCATTATGGCGGTGATCCTCCTCACGGCCAGTCTCCAGTTTTTTGTCCTGGGCATGATTGGTGAGTACATAGGACGCCTCTTTATTGAGCAAAAGCGGCGTCCACTTTTTATCGTGGCGAAGAAAATTGGGGGAGGGAATAAAAACGATGGAGGATAAAAAAAGTATCGCTGCGGAGAGATGCTCAGGAGAATCCTGGCTGCCTCCTTGGACTGTTAAGGAGCACCAAGCAAGATACCGCTTCGCAGCTGGGTATGTTGCCGGGAAAGTCGTGGTGGATTGTGCATGTGGGTCAGGCGAGTCATCGCTAATTTTTTCAAAAGCTGGCGCGCAAAACGTTTTCGGGATAGACGTTGACGCGCAGGCTGTGGAGCGTGCGCAATCGAAGTATGCGAATCCGGGTTTGGAGTTCGTTTTGGGAAATGGAAGGGAAATTCCGCTTGGTCATTCTTTCGCCGATGTTTTCGTATGCCTCGAAACGATTGAGCATGTAAATGAGGATGAGGCGTTTATTTCCGAGGTATGGAGAGTCCTGCGACCGGGCGGGCTGTTGGTTTGCTCGACTCCAAACAGGGACGTAACCAATCCTGGCGCCGCTCTACACGATGCGCCTTGGAACCATTTCCATGTGAGGGAGTATAATGATATGGAATTTGAGCGTCTGCTGTGCAGCCGATTTGAGATTATTGATCGACACGGGCAGAATACTGTAAACCCATCCGTTTTTCAATCGAGTCGAATAGTTTCAAAAATATTTGGGACGCGAATGGCGGTCAAATTCAATCAAGTTCTTAAATGTCGATGGTTTGCTTATGATGCCTCCCGTTTGCATGAGGTTCAAAAGTCACCTCGGGTGATGGAGTACTTTGTGTGGGTGCTGAGAAAATGATGGGTGAGGCTTGGATTTATTGGTCCGACACCGTGGTGCTTTATAGCACAATGTGTTTCGGGTTGTTGGCGATTTTGGGGGCGATGGCGGTTTGGCCTGCGATAATTCGCAAAACAAGTTGGCATGGTGCCGCCTTATATATTTTCACGCTATGTGGATTTATCTTTGCAGCCCGGTGGCCGGGGTTGTTTTACTTCACGTCATTTAACGTGGATGAAGCGCAGATCCTTGCCGCCGCGCAGGCGTTAATGATCGATCCGATTTACTTTCGTGGCGCTGAGTCTGGTTCGTCGGGGCCGATGGTGGTTTATCCGCTGCTTGCGTCGCTGTTGCTCGGTCAGGAGCCAAGTTATTTTTCCACGCGCATCGTTGGACTCGTAATGCTTGCGGGTACAGCAACGGCATTTTACGGGATTTGTCGGCTTGTTGTGATTGAAAGTATCGCAAGAGTGGCTGCGCTCGCCCCGGTGACTCTTCTTGCGCTGACGAACTATTGGGATTTCGTGCATTACACGAGTGAACATGCGCCAGTGTTTTACCTCTTCGCCGGATTTTATTTTGCTGCGTATATCGCATTTTCCGACGTGCTCTCTTGGAGGCGATTGATCGCTTCTGGAGTGCTTGGGGCGATCTTCTTTTCAATCGTGCCGTTCGCAAAACTTCAAGGAACCTACCTGGCA
>JBDNGG010000238.1:0-2609 GCA_041689405.1 Terrimicrobiaceae bacterium
CATTGTTTCCGTGCCGTGTTTTCTGATTTTGACGCAGCCGGATCTGGGATCGACGATTGTTTGGTTTCCAGTGGTCATGGCGATGTTGTTCGTCGGGGGAATTCCGAAACGCTATCTGGCGGCAATGCTTCTTGTGGTCGTTGCGGCCATCCCAATCGTGGCGAACTTTGCAATCAAGCCCTACCAGAAGGAGCGTATTACCGCATTCCTGGATCCCAACGCCAATCCCTTGGGTGCCGGCTGGACGATCAATCAATCAATGATTGCGGTGGGTTCTGGCGGGGTCGAGGGCAAGGGATTTCGCGCGCAGAATACGCTCACCGAGCTGGGATTTCTCCCGAGCACGATTGCTCACAATGACTTTGTTTTTGCTGTCTTCGCAGAACATCACGGGTTCATCGGCGGAGTGCTTCTCATCAGCGGTTTCGCATGCCTACTATTAATGGGCCTGCATGTGGCACTGCTGGCCCGGGATCCCTTGGGGCGGGTCATCGCCGCGGGGATTATAGCCAAGTTTTTCACCTATACGTTTATGAATATCGGCATGACGATTTCCGTCACGCCGGTGACCGGTCTTCCGCTGCCATTAATCAGCTATGGCGGCACGTTTCTGTTGACGACGTTGGCCAGTGTCGGATTGCTACAGAGCATCTGGGTACACCGCAAAACATTGAGCTAGCTATACCATCTGCGCCGCATGCAATTTCCACGATTTCACATTCTTCCAGCTGTTGCTCTTAGCGGGATGGCGCTTCTCGGTTCCTTCCTAGCTGATTCCCGCGCAGCGGATACGCCCAGATTGCTGCGTGTCATTTGTTGGAATATCGAGTGGTTCCCCGGCATGACCCGCAACCCGACTCCAGAGCAGGCTGCCGCGCATGCCGAGTTAGTGAAAGCTGAAATCAAACGACTGAATCCGGACATCCTGCTTGCCCAAGAGATTGGCAATTGGCAGGCATTTGCGGACTTGGTGGCAGTCGTACCCGGGTTGCAACCGGCGGTCGTCTCGGCATTCAAGAGCGAAGAAACGGGCGACTATTGGCCCCAGCAGCTTGCCATTGCCTCCCGACTCCCGGTGTTTGCCGCATGGTCGGAGGAATGGTCTGCAGGTGAAGCCATCACGCCCCGCAGAGGATTTAGCGCCATCGCTGCGCTGGTGCCGGATTCGGATAAGATTCTACTATTTTATTCCCTGCATTTGAAAAGCAACCGCTCCAGATCTGATGCCGACGCACAACTGAACTTCGACACGCGCGACGAAAGCATCCGCCAACTCCTGCGCCATGCGCAGGACATGGAGACGGTTGTATTCAAGGACCGCATCGCGGGTGTCGTGGTCGGTGGAGATTTCAATACGAACCACGATGGCCAGTTCGGAGATAATGTCATCCGGATGATGGAACAGGGCGGATTCGTCAGCTCCTGGGGCGACACTCCGCGTAAGGACCGTGCGACATGGCGCGGGAATGACCGGTTTGAGGCAACCACGTTTGACTATATATTCACCAAAGGCCTCGGAAACCCAAAAGCTAAACTCCTCGAAGTGCCCGAGGGTCGAAGCGACCACCGACCGTTTGGCATTGAGATCGCTTTTCCCTCTGCAGCAGCTCCCAAAAATTAACAGCACCGATTTCCTCTATGTCCCTGCTCATCCGCAACGCCGATATCATCACCACGGATGCGCGCTACACGGCGGACATATTATGTGAGGGTGAGAAAATTTCCCGTATTGATCAGGGGATTCCTGCACCCGATGACGGCGGTGAAGTGATTGACGCGGCCGGGAAGTATGTATTCCCGGGATTTATCGACCCCCATACGCATGTTTATCTGCCGTTTATGGGTACGTATTCGAAAGACAACTACGATACGGCCGGACGTGCGGCCCTGGTGGGCGGGACAACGACGATTTTTGATATGTGCATTCCGTCACGCAGCGAGGAGCCCTCTGCTGGATTTGCGACATGGAATGCCCAGAGCGCCGGGCGCGCAGCCTGCGATTACACGTATCACATGGGAGTGACGCGATTTGATGAATCCACGGCAGACCAGCTCCGGGCAATTGTCTCCGCCGGAGTCAAGTCGTTTAAGGTTTTCCTTGCATACAAGGGAGCCTTTGGAGTCGATGACGCCGAGCTCTACCGAACGCTGAAACTCGCGAAGGAATTGGGCGTCGTCGTCTGTGCGCACTGCGAAAATGAAACCCTTGTCACCGAACTGCAGGCGGAATTGGTGGCAGCGGGTTTGGTTGCACCAGCCTACCACCATGACAGCCGCCCGCCCCGCGTTGAGGCCGAGGGCGTGCATCACCTCATGACATTCGCAGAATTAACGGGAGCCGAGACCTACATCGTGCACCTGAGCTGCGAGGAGGCACTGCGGGAAGCGGTAGAGGCGCGGCTGCGCGGAGTGCGCGTGTCGGTGGAAACTCTAATCCAATACCTCGTGCTCGATAAATCCTACGCTGAGCTTCCGGATTTTGAAGGTGCAAAATTTGTCATGTCGCCTCCGCTGCGTGATGTAAAAAACCAGGATGTGCTTTGGAATGGATTGCGATCCGGACTGATCCAGACGGTCGGCACTGACCACGCGCCATTTGATTTTGACGG
>JBDNGG010000239.1:0-9799 GCA_041689405.1 Terrimicrobiaceae bacterium
ACATCTCCGTGGTGTTTGCTGCTTACCTCCTCGACTGTGATCAGCGAGCCAGGCGGCAGTTTCCAGGCAGAGAGGTCGACCGGGGCGATTTCGGCATGCGGGTAGAGATTGGTGAGCAAAAGGTAGTGGGTGTTATCCGTCAGATCAAGGCAGGCGGCGGCCTGAAGCAGGCCTCCCTTGAGGGAGGGCGTTACGAGGCGCGCGCGCGCGCCTTGAAAGCCGCGAATGAAGAGGCGCGCAACCTCAGCCGTTCGGGTGCTCGCGACGATATTTTGTTGGCGATCTTCCAAGCCAACCAAGTGGGTGCCGTTCTTCTTAACAGTGCCGTTCGTGAACGGAGCTTGGGTGAGACGGAAGATGTAGATTTCGTCGATGCCAGCGTTGACATAGGCAGCGGCGATGGCACCGAAGGGAGCATAATAGGATGGTGAATCTAGGGTTTCCGTGGTCTTGGCCAAGTTGGCTGCCGTGCTGACGTTCATCTCTGTGGCGATGAGCGGCAGTTCGCGACCACCGTTGGCGTCTGCGATGAGTGATCGCAAGCGAGGGATGCCCTCGGAAAGACTGCTCGTCGCGCGTCCGTAGCTTTGAAACGAATACACGTTGTAGAGGGACTTGAAGGCATCGCTGCGGCCGGGGAAGGTGTCGTTGCGGTGGCGCGTGATGAGCTCTCCCCAACCGGTCACCAAGTCGCGCTCATCTGGGCGTCCCGAGCGTTTGGAAAACACCGAAAGGCCGGCGGTGACTGGCGCGCCAAGACGAAGCGAAAGCTCCGTGCCATCGGCGCGATTCACGTCTGCGATAGCGGCATGCAGCGCGTCGGAGCCGATCTGCATGCGCTGGAGGTAACCCTCCTGGCTGATGTGTTTGCTTTGGGGGTGGTCGGGCTCATTGAAGAGCTGGAAACGTTCGATCCCGTAGGTGGATACAATGTATCGAGCATTCAGATACACGCCGCGCCAATACGACCAGCGACCGTGCCAGTCGGGCGAGCCGTCGGAACGCTCGAAGGGATAGTTGCGCGTGTTTTGGTTGAGCTGGACGAGTGTGGTGATGCCGTTTTTTCGCAGCTCGGAAAGTGAATAATTTAGACCCAGCGTGCCGGTCGGCATCACGGGTTGGTCGGCGGCGATGGACGTGGCAATTTCGGTCAGGCCTTCGGCAGGGTTTGCGCGGAGCTCGGCGCGCTCGCGTTCGAAGCGCGTGAGGGTGTTGTCGTCATCGGCCCACGCAGCGGGTATTTCGGGCCAAGACCCTTGCGACCACCAGTGGCGGGCGGCGTTGATTTCGCTGTAGCGCAACCAAGCAGTAACATTGTTAGCTGGAAGATGGGTGCCCATGTTGTAGCCAATGAGGGTCGGAGTTTTCCCATTGATGCGCCCTGAAACTCGCACGGCTGACGGACCAGTGCGGCGCAGATCTTCAACCTCGGGCGCTACTTGATCGGGCACGGCGCGACGATCCTCGTCATCGCGGGTGTCGCCTCTGGCCAGCGCGCCGAAAGGAATGAGCAGGGCGAGATGAAACAGGGCGCAGAATGAGGCGGTAGGGCACGTAATCATGAGTTGAATACGAGGTGGGTTGGAGTTACCGGGCTACTGTCTCCAGACCCGGACTCGCCAGAAGCGCGTATTTTCACTGGCGGTCATCGGAAGCGTAAAGTTCACGGTGGAACCCGTCCCCATGATGGAGCTGCCCACGGGCTGCCAGGTGCCTCCGAGCGTCGCCACCGTTTCGACTTGATGGAACCAGCCTAGGCCCGTGTTGAGCATGGTAATGCTGAAGTTTTTGCCGCCACTACCGTTGTCTTGGATGCTGGTGGAGGCGATCACCACCTTGCTGGCATCGATCGGTACGGAGGGCACGGACATGACTTGGGAGGAGTCGCTGCTTTCCACGCCGCTGCTGAACAGGGCTCGGATGGCGTAGTAGTAGCGGGTGCCAGCGACCAACCCGGTGTCGGTGTAGCTGGTGGTGGTGAGGATGCCGCCGAGGACGGTGAAGGGGCCGCCGGGGCTGGTGGAGCGCTGGATCAGGTAGCTGGTGGCGCCTGCGGCAGCAGTCCAGGTGAGGTTGATTTGAGTCGCACTTACGGGCGCGGAGATGAAAGCGGCGGGGACGGGCGGGAGGATGAGGGACATCCAATTCAGATTTAAAAACGGGGTGCCCAGGGAGGTGCCAATTTCGACAAACTTGAGGAAGAGCGTCGAGCCGTTGGAGGGTGCGAGGGTGGCTTCGAGGGTTTCCCACGCCTGCGCGCCACCCGTCACGGGCACGGCGATGGAACCGAGCACGGGGCCGCTGATGCTCCCCTGCCGGACTTCGATCCGGCTCTCGGGCGTGCCGAGCGCGCGGGCGACGCGGAAACGGATGGTGGAACCGGTGCCGGGCGCGAGGTTGTCGAAACGGAGCGAGTCGTTGTGGGAGATGTTGCTGACGTTTTGTCCGCCGCCGCTGTCGGTGGTGGTCTCGGTGGTGACACCGGACTGGGCGTTGAAGCTCTCGGCCTCGACTTTGGTGTAGGGAAGGCCGATGGGGTTGAGCAAGATTTCGTAACAGGTGAGGGAGTTGCCGGGCACGGTGGACCAGACCGAGGTGTTGGCGGTGGCGGGGACGAATTCAACGAGGCCGTCCAGCGGCAGCGTGGGATGCCACCGCGTGCGCTTGACCTTGGCCTCGGCGAGGGTGCGGCCGGTCGGGGTGATCCGGACGGGCTGGCCGATTGCGTTGTTGTTCAGGATCCAGACGGTCAGCAAATTTCCGCGAAGGAGGGCGGCGGTGGATTGGAACTGGGTGGGTTGGTTGATATCGAGCGCGTGGCCGTAGTTGGACGTGGTGGTGAGTTTCCGAAAGATGTGGAACTTCACATTGCGCGTCACGGTGGTGCCGTTGTTCAGGAAATAGCAATGCAGCTGGTTCGTGGTGCCGATGGCGAGCCACCCGTTGATGCCAGAGAAGCCGGCTCGGATGGTGTCGAACAGGAAGGAGGTGGTGGGGATTTCATCGGTGGGGCCGTTGCCCTTCCAATCGTGCAGTTCGGTGTTCCAGATTTCTTTGCCGGGCAGGTGGGTCGCTGCGGCGTTGGCAAATTGTTGGGCGGTGCCTGTGGGGTCGGTGTTGTGGCTGGCGGCGATGTCGATGGCGGCCTTTTTCGCGGTGGTGTCTGCGGTGGCGAGCCATGAGACGCCTTGGGCGTAGCTCCAGGTGGATGGTGCGATGATAAGCGGCATGTCGCCGGCATCGAGGTTGGCGACCATGTAGGCCTTGATGTCGCGAATGTGAGTAGGGGTGATGAAATTCCACTCATTGGTCATATCCATGAAGTCGATTTTGAAGCCGTAGGTCTTCATCAAATTGACGTAGCGCACGAGATACTCGGCACATTTCTGCCATTTGAAACTGAAGGAACTCCCATTGCCTGGATCACCCGTGATCCAGTAGGGGTAAGGCTGCCACGCGGCATTGGAGTAACCGGTGGATTCATCGAGCGGCCGCGGGCTGGCGAAGAATTTGATGTCCGGTTTGGCGGCTTTCATCATCTGCATCATCGGGATGATTCTTTCGGTGTAGGCGGCCAAGTTATAGGTGCCTTCGACGAGCTCATACTCGGAGTTCATGGCCACGCGGATGTAGTCCACATCGGTATCCACCATGGACCAGCGGGCGACGTCTTGCAGGTTGGCGGTCGGCCCATACCAGAACCACAGCCGTTCGTAATCGAGGCCGTAGCGCATCTTTTGTTTTCTGGTGTTGCCGACGGTGAGGGCGATGGCGTTCGGCGTCCCGGCGGCGGTGACTTGCAGGAGTCCGTTGGGGCCGGAGTTGTCGATGGAGAAAGACCAGATCGCGGTATTCACGCCGGGGGCGAGGGCGAGGCCGTTGTTGATGATGTCTCCGTTCTCGACCTCCATGACTGTCCAGGTGCCGCCTCCGGCGCCGGTCAGGTGGTAGCCGACATCCAGCAACGAGCCGCTGGCAAAGGTGGCGGACGTGCCGGTGACCCCCGTGGGGCTGTCGTCGAGGAAGATCCGGGTGACCCCGCCGCTATCAATGCCCACTTTAAGGGTGGAGTTGGAGCCCTGTTCCCATCTGCCATCGGTGTCGCCGGGGGAGCTGCTGCCGATGCCGATCTGGCTGATGGAGGAACCGAGGACGGAAAAAGTGCCCGTGCCGGTGCGGGGTGCGTTGCCGAGTTTCACGCCGCTGCGGGTGGTCAACCCGCCGCCGCGAATCTCGAAGGTGCCTGTGCTTGCATTGGCCGTTGCGGCGGTGCCGCCGAGATAGAGCGAAAAGCCGCCGAGGCTGCGGGAAATCCTGAGGGTGCCACCGCTCAAGGAGTAGAGACCGTTGCTGGGGGAGGTGCGACCGACTTCCAGTTGGTTGATGATTGCGACGGTGCCGGTGTGGTTGAGGGTGGCGTCCACGTGGCTGCTGGCGGAGGAGTTCGTGGCGACGTTGTGGCAGTTGAAAGTGCCTCCCGATAAGGTGAGGTTACCTCCCAGCAAGCGAAGGGCTTGGAGGTTGGGGCTCGTGCCGGTGCTGAAGATGGAGGTTCCCGAATTGATGAACGCGATGTCATCCGAGGCAGGGGCGAGACCGTTATTCCAATTCGTCCCCGTGGCCCACGCGGTATTCGTGGCCCCTGTCCAAGTGACATTGGCGGCATGGCTCAGGCCGCAGGCCATCAGAAACACGGCCAGCAAAACCGAGCATCTGTGGTTGCCCTGTTGAGTGAGAAGCTGGCTACACCAATTACGGTGGCGTTTCGGGGTGCGGATATGGGTAGTATTCATGGACAGATAATAGGGACTTAATTAACGGAGATAATGGCACTGGTGGACGGCACGGGAACCTCGTGCCAAAACTGCTTATTCTTGAGTTCGCCGCCGCGCTTGACGCCGAAGGGATTGGCAGCCGAGGTGGCTGCGAGCGGCAGGGCATGAACGACCGGCGTGACGGATTTTTCGCGTGGGAAGACGACGACTTCTTCACCCTTGCCGAGGTCGATGCGGTATTCGCCGGGGGCGATTTCTTCGACGGCAGGCTGGCGGGCGGAGAGCGCGGTAAGCGGACCGCGCCAGTCGGGCACCTTCAGCACGCACGATTCGCCGGCTTCGCTGCGCAGTGCGACCCACGCGGTCGAACCTTCTTCGCGGGCAGCACTGACCAGAAAACCATCCATCGCACGCAGGTCACGGAAAACGGCTTCTTTCCACACGGTGGGCATGGCTGGGAAGACGCGGATTTTTCCGCCCCAGCTTTGGAACAGCAGGTCCATCGTGGCGGAGGCGGCGCCGAGTGGCGTTTCGATCACGGGATTTTTTCCGCCACTCTCCACATACATGGTGTTGGGCAAAACCTTGCCACCGCCGCGCACGTTGTTGAGGAAATCGTTTAGCATCCCGAGGGCGTCGTCGCCGAGGCCGAGCGAGGCGTAGATGGATGCACCGCCGGTGAACGAGTAGCCGGCGAGTCCCTTGCCCTCGCCGATGCCATGCCAATGGCGGACGGAGCGAACCAGAAGTTCGCGATCTTGGGCGCTGCCGGGATCGAGTAAATAGAGCGGGTAGAGCGGCAACAGGTGCGAAAAATGGCGATGCGATTCCGCGAGTCCCTGGTCGCTGCCGATCATGAGGCCGTTGGCATCGACCGGGTAGTCCACCAACTCGGTTTGCAGCCGGTGCCACTCCGCGAGATCGGGGGCGGAGGGATTGGCTGCGCGGGATTCGGACTCGATCAGGGCGGTCAGCAACCAGCGGAACAGGGCGAGGTTGTAGGTCGTGTTGTTAAAGGTGGCGAACCCGTTGTATTCGGGCGACCCGAGGCCAGGGAGTTCGAGGCGACCGGCGGGGTTGTGCACAAGCTTGACCGCATAGGCGTCCGCTATGCGGCGCGCTTTCGGAAGCCAACGCTCGCGCACGCCGACGGTGTCACCAGCGAAACGCAGTTGCCACCAGTAGTTGTGCAGCGCCCACGCGAAATCGCCGATGGTTTTGCCATTCAGCGCGGAGGCGAACGTGGTGTCGAATTGCTCGTCCACCAACGTGAGGTAGTTGCGCCCGATCTCGAGGCGATTGCCCGCATAGACCGGCCAGTAAGTGAGTTGGATATTGAGATTCCACCAGACGCCCGGCCATTGGCTGACGCGAAACCACGGGCCGAACAAATCGATGGCCGGAGCGTCTTCGCGCCACGCGGCAGCGAGTTTATACATCTGAATCCAATAAAACGCCTCAATGCGCGCATCAGGCACGCTGAGAAATGCGCCCGGATAAAACGCGTGCCACCACACGCGGTGGGCGGCGATAAGGGAGTCAACGGGAGCGCTGGCGGCATCGCGCACATCTGAGGAAGCGCGGACGGCGGATTTTCCAGAGGCAGGCACCTCGTTGGCCGTGCTGATCAAGAGCCGCGAGGCACGAGCATCAGCCGATTTTTCCTCGCGCCAGGCGGTCGCATAGTCGCCTCCCGCAAGCAAGGATTGCACGCAGACTGGCATCCCCTCGGACATTTCGAGGCGAGGCGGCGGGTTGGATTCATACTTCTGCTGGGCGGCCTGCTCGGGTTTCACGTGGGCACGCGGCGAATCGGGATTGCCGGGCAAAAATTCCCAACGCCATGGCGCGGCCACGCCTGTCGCGGTTTTTTCGGTGGAGCGGATCTCCACGAGATGAACCATACGATCCCGTAGTGTAACCACGCGCAGTTGAAGTTCGCCGAGGTCGGTCTTGATGGTGCCGGTGAGCTCGGCGTTCCACAAATCCTGGCGCAGGGTGCTGTCGAGGATTTTGCCGGCGGGGCGGAGCGCCATGCGACCGATGTCGAGACGCGGAAAATCAAACATCACGCCAGCGCCGGGCACGCCCATGGACGTTTTACGGTCGGGGGCTTTGCGATGATCAGTGACATCGGCGCGGCCGAGGTGGAGGTCGATGCGGTTGTCGGCGAGGGTGGCGTAGAGCATGACGCCGAGCTGTCCGTTGCCAACAAACGCGCCCTCGTTCCACTGACGAGGGAGTTGTTCCCAGACCATGTCCTGCCGCGCCATAAACGCAGGCCAGTCGATTTGGTCGGGGACGGCTGGGGCAGATGCGTGCATGGGCGCGGCGAGGGTGAGCGGCAACGTTGAAATGATGACAGCGCGAAGGTTCATGAGCTTGGCGGCGATGACAGGATCTCCGCGCCGTCGCGCAGGATGGTGACTTGGGTGCGGTCGGTCGGGGTGGTCGGGGAGAAGACGACGGTATCGGTTTGGCCGGGCCACTTCAGGGTGGCCATTCCTTTGACGGCGTCCCACGTGATTTGGGGGAGGGCTTCGCCGATGCGGAAGGGAATCATCGCGATGCGGGAATGGAGAATCGTCTCTCGCCGACTCACATGGAGGCGGGTGCGGGTGATGATTTGATCCGGCCGCTCGGACGTGTAGCTGCGCACATCGAGGCGAAAGGGTTGTTCGGTGGCCTTGAAAAAATTCCACATCTGCGGACCGACGGTCACGGGCACGTCGAGCAGGGTAACGAGCAGGGCGGGGGTGCCGACCGGTGACTTCTGCACATCAGTCATTCGCCAATTGTCGCCACCCGAGGCTTTGACCAAGACGGCGGAGGAAGGGTTGCCCTTGGGTAAGGCGATGTCGGCAAGGCGCACGCTGTTGGGCACCTGCATGACCCAGTCGTAGTCGTGCTCCTTGCCATCGCCCTTGTCGATGTCGTCGAGAATCAGCACGTATGGGTATTTGCCACGCACGAGGCCGGCAGTGCGGAAGGCGGATTTAACCGGGTTGGCCGAGGCCACGCGCATGGTTGGGCCCCAGTTTTGTTTGAAGTAGTTATCGCCCCAGATGCGCATTTTGTAGTTCTGGGTGCCCCGGAAAAACGCGACGACGTCGGGGTTGGTCTCGGCGGAGATTTTCCAGCTCATGGCGTCGGGGATGACCCATTGGAATTGGGTGGGGCCAACCCAGCCGTAGTTGTAGGCCTTGGAAATATCGGCGGAGGCGAACGCACCGTTCGGCGTGATGGCGGAGCCTAGGAAATCAACGCGCGGCGGGTAGGCGACGTCGGAGAGCCCGAGTCCGTCTATGCGGACGATGCTGTGGTCGTGGGAGAAGCCGGATTTCGCGCCGGCCTCGACGCCCCACATTTCACCGTTGGCAGCGAGGTAGAAGTGCCCGGCATCGTGATGCTGGTGGCCGATGGTCGAGAGGTCGGCGCGCGCCTCGAACATGAGGAAGAGCGCATCGGCGTCCTGACTCGATCGGGTGGTCAAAAGACCGTGGCCGGGGTCGGCGAAGTCGAGCGGCAAGGCGAGGTTTTTGCGGATTTTGGCGAGGGCATCGGCGTCGGGCACACCAGCGGTAGGCGGAGCGTTTTTCGCGTCGTCCGCACCGCGCCAATCGGCGGTGTCATACGGGGTCGGCCCCATCACGTGCGCGGGGGTGAGCGGAGTGAGTTTGCGCCAGTTGATTTTGGTCAGGGGCTTGCCAGAGGGCGGAGGGCCGGGCTTGTCGATGGCGGCGTCGAGAGAGCGCTGGTAGTGGATGGGATCGAATTCGGCGAGATCGGGGCGATCTTGGCGCATGAGGAAGTCGGCCGCATCGGCGATTTTATCCTTGGGGAAAAAGGCCGTGAAAAAGTGGCCGTAAGAGAAATTTGCGTTCCCCCAGGTCCCGTTGCTCACGCTGTATTCGCCCGAGGGCACGACGATGTGCGCCTGCGCGAGGGGAAGCTGGTGCAGGTGGGGATGGCCGAACACGTTTTCGCCGCGACGGGCGAGAGCGATGGCGGTGAGGACGGAGTAGTGAAAGCCGGCACCGATTTTGCCGTTACTTTCAAAAATGGTCCCTTGGGGGCTGATGCCCCATTGCAGGTAGCCCTTGAGGGCGCGGAGCGCGGCGGGCTGGATCTGCGGGTCGTAGCCTTTTTCGCCCTCAATGGCCAAGGCGGTCAGGTAGTGCTCCAGATCCCAGGCGGACCAGTTGGTTTCCGCCCAGCGGGCGGGGCCGTTCATCCCGTAGGCGAGGCGACCGGAGGTCGCAGAGGCGATCGCGTGCCGGAGAACGTCGCGTTGCTCCTCGTTCATCCACGGGGCGGCGAGATCGTAACAGAAGGCCAGATTGTTGCCGCCGGCGACGCCGAAAATGGTGCGCCAGTAGTCATCGGGCGCGAGTTGCCGTTGGTGTTGGTCGGCGGCGTAGGCATCGATGAACGGATTGCGCAGCCGGTAGTAGTTGGCGATGGCGGTGGCAGTTTCGCGGCCACGGGTGGCATCGCCAAAGAGCAGGCTTTGAAAGGCGGAAGCCGCCAACAAGTTGGGCAGGTAGGCGGTGTGGACACTGTCGGACAGGGTTTGGGTGTAACCAGCGAACCAGTGGCGCGGTGGAGTGACGAAGATGAGGGAGCCCACTTCCTTAGGCGGCTCGGGGGTGAGGAAAGTCAAGTCGGCCGTGTCGCCTGCAACGAGTTTGGCGTAGATTTTTCCCTCGTCGGATGCGGGGTTGTAGAGGGTCTGGGCGAGGAGAAAACGGGTGTCGAGGAGGGCCTTTTGCCCGGTTTTACTGCCTTCGATACGGCGCTTCAGCAGAGGAATATCATCGGGGCTGAACAGGATGCGCGGATGCACGCCGGGCGCCGGCACAGGCGAGCCCAGCAAGGAGGGATCGAAGCCGGTGAGATCGTAGGCCGAGGCCGGAATTTCGGGGTAAACCGACTCCGGCCCGTCGTAGAGGGCGATCTGTTCGGGCGTGGCGAAGTCAGTCCAGTGGCGTTGCACGGCCAATGCGGGCACACTTTTGCGGAGA
>JBDNGG010000240.1:0-3564 GCA_041689405.1 Terrimicrobiaceae bacterium
GACTCGAGACTGCCTACCGCTTTGTTGTAGCTTTCGACAGCCTTGCCCAAACGTTGACCGACATCGGCGAAATGGGATCCGAGATCGCTGACACGTTTATAAAGATCCCTTCCGAGCTCGGCGATTTTGCGTGCGTTGTCGGCCATTTGTTCCTGACGCCACCCGTAGGAAACAGCTTTGAGCAACGTGATCAGCGTGGTTGGGGTGGCAAGGATAACCTTTTGTTCCACGCCGAGTTCGATCAGCGAGGGATCTTCCTGGAGAGCGGCACTAAAAAATGCCTCGTTGGGAAGAAAGAGAACGACAAATTCCGGGGTGGGTTGGAATTGCTCCCAGTAAGATTTTCGGCTCAAAGCCGCCATGTGGTCGCGGATCAAGCGCGCGTGTTCCTTGAGTTTGACGCGGCGACGGGCCTCGTCGGGTTCGTCCATGGCCTCCAACACGGCGGATAGCGGCGCCTTCGCATCCACAACAATATTGGTCCCGCCGGGAAGGCGAACTATGAGGTCGGGGCGCAAGCGACCGTCTTCGGTGGTGCTATTTTGTTGCTGATAAAAGTCGCACCTCTCAAGCATCCCGGCAAGTTCCACGACCCGTCGGAGTTGGATCTCTCCCCAGCGTCCGCGGACGCTCGGGGTGCCCAATGCCTGGACCAAATTGCCGGCGATGTGCTGGAGGCGGTTTTGTGTGTCGAGCAGGTTGCGCACTTGCTCGGAGAGCCCCTCGTAGGCACCGACCCGGGCCTGCTCGATGAGCTGGATTTTTTCATCCACCTTGATCAACGACTCACGCACAGGTTTTACCATTTCCTCAATCGCTTGCTGGCGTTTGGTTAGATCCCCGCGCGCCTGCTCATGGAATGTCTTCAATGTCTCGCCCGCAAGTTCAACAAAACTTTGGTTGTTGCTTCGTAGTGCTTCAGATGACAGCGCCTTGAACGCATCGGATAGCTGCGTCTGTGCTTTATCGAGCAGGGCAAGCTTTTCGTCCGCAGATTCCCGATCGGCCTGAGCGCGGATCTCCACGGCTGCACGCTCACCAGTGAGACGGGTCACCTCGGCGTGGAGTTGATCGGATACTAATCGAGCGGCTGCCAGCTCGTGCGTCAGTTCCTCCTGGCGAGCGGTCCGGGCAACGAGTGTGGATTGGACCGTCGCCAGCTCCATGGACATGCGAGCACGTTCTTCGGCGGATTTCAGCGAATTACGGGAATGGCAAAAAAACCATGTCACCAAGCAGCCGGCACCAAGACCTGCGGCAAAAAGAATCCAGGGAAGATACGCGTCCATGTTATCCACCCACTCTAGAGCGGACCGCGCCCAAGCAGAGACAAAAAAACGTTGATTACCTATCAATATCCGGCCCCTAAAAAGCAGAGGGCGGCGGAGTTTCCCCCGCCGCCATGCTTAGCTACCCTAGGTCCCTAGCAATTGTTTCTTAGACCGCATCTTCGCCGGTTTCATCCGTGCGAATACGGATCGCTTCCTCGACAGATGAGACGAAGACTTTTCCGTCGCCGATCTTACCGGTTTTGGCTGCCTTCACGATGGCCGCTGTCGCGCTCTCAAGGAGAGCATCAGACAGGACCACTTCGATTTTGATTTTGGGCAAAAAATCGACCGTGTATTCGCTACCACGATAGATTTCTGTGTGCCCCTTTTGCCGTCCGAAGCCTTTGACTTCGCTAACTGTCATTCCCTCGATGCCGAGGTCTGCCAGCGCGTCTTTAACTTCTTCCAGTTTGAACGGCTTGATAATGGCTTCGATTTTTTTCATTTATAGATTTTTCAATTTGATGCTGTAAGCCAGTTTTATGCTTCGGAGACGGGTTGGAAGTCAGGGTAGGCTTCCTGGCCATGTTCTCCAATATCCAGCCCTGCGGTCTCTTCCTCAGCGGATACACGGACGCCCATGACCAATTTGAGCAGACCGAACACGATGAGCGAGAAGATAAACGCTGTGGCACAGATGCTGAACGTTCCAAGCGCTTGGATCGCGACCGTGTGAGCGGCGTCGAAGGAGAAGATACCCACGGCAAGAGTGCCCCAGATACCACAGACTCCGTGAACGGAAATCGCGCCAACAGGATCATCAATCTTGATTTTATCAAAGAAGATAACCGCAAAAACAACCAAGATCCCTGCAATAGCACCGATGATCACTGCACTGAGTGGAGTGACAGTATCCGCGCCGGCAGTGATGCCAACCAAGCCTGCAAGAGCACCGTTAAGAGCCATCGAAAGATCGGGCTTTTTCAGGATCGCCCAGGAGCCGAACATGGCAGCGATGATACCAGCTGCACCAGCAAGGGCAGTTGTTACAAAAACGAGAGAGACCAGCACGGGATCTGCGCTAAGAACAGAACCGCCGTTGAATCCGAACCATCCCAAGAAGAGGAGGAACACACCGATCGCGACGAGCGGCATGTTGTGACCAAGGATAGGCCTGATCTTACCATTTGGTAGATACTTGCCCAAACGCGGTCCGAGCACGATTACGCACGCGAGTGCAGCGAATCCGCCCACACCGTGAACGATCGTCGAGCCGGCAAAATCTTTGAACCCGGCTTCGGAGAGCCAGCCGCCACCCCACTGCCATGAGCCAGTGATCGGATAGAGAATAGCCAAGAGCAGTGTGGCAAAAATCATGAATGGAGCAAGTTTCACGCGTTCAGCCACAGCGCCCGAAACAATCGTGGCAGCGGTTGCAGCAAACATCGCTTGGAAGATGAAATCCGCCCAAGTCGTCATGTCCAAGCCGTAGCCAGCCGGGGTGAGTTTCGCGAAGACAGTTTCCGCATCTGTTACCGTCGGGCTGTAGCCGATGCCGAAGCCTCCAAATCCAAGCCATCCGTTCGCGATCCATGAATCTCCAGGATACATGAGCGAGAACCCGACAGCCGCATAGGTAAGAATACCGGTTGCAACGATGAAGAGATTCTTGGTCAGGATGTTGACGGCATTTTTCGAGCGGCAAAGACCACTCTCAACCGCCGAGAATCCTGCGTGCATAATGAAGACCAACGCTGCGGCAATGAGAATCCACAGGTTATCGATCATGAACTTCGCATAAAGCATCGGATCGGCTTGAAGGGCTTCCATCGTGGTATATGGAGGGGCTTCTTCTTCCACGGCTTCGACCACAGCGGTGGTCTCAGTAACGATGACGGCATCTTGCGCATGGAGCACGACCGGCAGACCTACAAACACTGCAAGCAGTGCCGAGGCTGCCAGAGAAGCCAGATAATTGGGGCGTTTAAGCATTGGGTAACTTCCTTAATGGGTTGGGTTTGTTTTTAGTTTCGATCGCATCGCGCCTAGCGTTGCGACTGAGACAGGACATCAAGCAAATGGCGTGCCAAGTTCTTGAACGCGATACGTACATGGTCCATAACCCAATACATTTCAGAAGCATCCAGAAAAGAATATCCCGCAGCAACCAGAGCAATTGCGGAGAAATGCGAGGCGGCTAAGCGTCGGGCGATTCGCGCCCCGGGGAGGTCCGCTTCGCCGTGGACTGAATGGCCAAATCACGCAGTTGCCGCGGATCTACAGCCGCAGGAGA
>JBDNGG010000241.1:0-7504 GCA_041689405.1 Terrimicrobiaceae bacterium
CCCCGCCGGATGGTCAAACGGGCGATGGATCTCCTGTCGAGGGCGCGGCGTAAGGTCAGCGGAACCGTGTTCAGTATCGTGCCACCGCAGGATGCCTATTACAATTACGCCTACACAGACGGCGGTCGAGCCTACGGCGATCGCGAGCGGAAAGAATAGGGATTTTCGCGCGCGAGCGGCATCGGAGCCGATAGCGCACTTTTAGTATACGAGAGAGGCTCGCTTCGCTCGATCCAGAGGAAGGAGTCCATGCCGGGCGCAATTTCCCGCAACTTTTGCACGGGAGCATGGTTTCATTAGCATGTTGGATCCCCTGCCAAAAAACCAATGGTCTCCCGCGATGGCCAACCATCTGCTTTGCCGCGCGGGATTCGGAGGTCCACCTGAGGCGGTAAAGGCCGTTTACGACCTGGGATTGACTGGTGCCGTCACCTCGCTTTTGGAGGCGACCAATAAGCCACAACCGCTCCCGGTCGATTGGGCGGGAGATACCTCCTTGTTCGACCTTCAACGTGCCTCGCGGATTGCCCGACGGGAGGGAGACCAAGAGGAAGCTCAGCGTCACCAGAAGGAGATGCAGCAGGAACAACGTCGTCGCATGGAGAACATCCGTGAGCTGTGGATCAGCCGAATGGTCGAAACTGATCAGCCTCTAGCCGAAAAGCTCACCTTATTCTGGCACGGCCATTTTGCCACGAGCGTCACCAAAGTCCGTGACTCCGAGCTCATGTGGCGCCAAAATGAAACATTGCGTGCGATCGGGACGCAGTCATTTGATCAGTTGGTTAAGGCAATAAGCCGGGACGGCGCTATGATCCGCTGGCTGGACTTGAACCAAAGCTCAAAAAGTGCGCCAAATGAAAATTTTGCGCGTGAGTTGCTCGAACTTTTTACCCTTGGGGAAGGGAACTACTCCGAAACTGATATCAAAGAAGCGGCACGTGCCTTCACCGGTTATCGACTGAATCCCCGTGGTGGGTTTGTGATGAATGACGCCATTCATGACACCGGAGTGAAGAAATTCATGGGGAAATCGCGTGCATTCGATGGAGACGGGGTGATTGATACGGTGCTTGCGGATCGCCAATGCGGCCGGTTCATTGCAGGACGAATCTGGGAGTTTTTTGGAGGGATTGCCCCAGCGCCTGTGTTTCAGCGTCTGCTCGGGGATACTTTGCGTCAGGGCGACTATGAAATCCGGCCCTTCCTGAAGCGCGTTTTCCTTTCAAAGAGTTTCTATTCACCTCAAGTGATGGGACGCCAGATCAAAAGCCCCATTCAGTGGTTAGTGCAGGCCTGCCGAACGCTTCAGATTTCCGCGCCACCGTCGAGAGTGCTGAGAGAATGGTTGGAAACTCTGGGCCAACAGCCGTTTGCACCACCGAATGTCCGGGGTTGGGAGGGCGGTCGCTCGTGGATGAGTGCAACCACCCTGCTCGCCCGCAGCTCCTATGCCGGTGAACTCACAGGGAACTCCAAATCGGGTATCAAACGAAAACGCATGCGAATCACCGCCGCTGATCCCGGCACGTGGGTGGATGTTAATGCCGGGACCACCTCTGGCGAGAAGGCCCTTGCGCTGGCGCGGAGGCTCTATGGACCCAACCCTCCCGCTCATGTCATAGCCATCGCCGAAACGGCTCTTGTGACCCACGGCGAGGCACCCAGTGGACTAGCTGCGGCGGCCCACGATCTGATGTCTATGCCCGAATATCAACTCACGTAATCTTATGCTTGAGCGCACCCTTCATACCCGCCGCCGATTCCTCCGCACCTCCGTTCTCGGCGGTGCTGTCGCGATGACACTGCCCGGATTCATCCATCGGACCTTTGCTGCTCTGGATACCAACACCGCAGGCGCGGTCACCCAGATCGCGACGGGCAAAGATAATTCGATTCTCGTTATCATTCAGCTTTCGGGGGGAAATGATGGACTCAACACGGTGATTCCCTATGAAGATGGGGGCTACTATTCCGCGAGACCCAAGATTGCCATCGGCAAAGATCGCGTGCTTTCTGTTTCGGATGAGCTCGGCCTGAATCCGAAGTTAACCGGCCTGCACCGGGCAATTCAAGACGGGGAAGCTGCAATCATCCAGGGCGTCGGATATCCCAACCCCAACCGCTCACACTTCCGGTCAATGGAAATCTGGCAAACCGCCACGGACTCGAAAAAAACCTCTTCTACGGGCTGGCTCGGACGCTACTTTGACAACTGCTGTAGTGGCGAAGATTCCGCAGCAGTTGCGATATCAGTTGGTGAGCGCATGCCGCAGGCGTTTTCTGCACAGGAACCTCGCGGCATCGCCGCCCGCAACCCCAACTCACTACGAGACGCATCCGGTATGGATGAATCGATGATGGCAGGAGGTGAAGATTCGGCAGACGGCAGCTCGATGGACGGGGGGTCAATTGGAATGCTTGATGGTCGGGTACAAAGCGGGGGATCCGCTCTGGATTTCATCCGCCGAGTGGCGCTCGACGCACAAGTGGCATCCGGTCAAATCGCAGAAGCGACTGCAAAATATCATGGTGGCGTTGACTATCCTGGCTCCCCGCTCGCCAGAGACTTGAAGTTTGTATCGCAGATGATTGCAGGCGGAATGCCCACGCGCATCTATTACACCGGAATGGGCGGATTTGATACCCACGCGAATCAACTAAACACCCACGAGCGCTTGCTTGGTGATTTTGACGGAGCCCTATCGGCTTTCATTTCAGATTTGAAGACGCAAGGGAACTTCGACCGCGTCACAATCATGACGTTCAGCGAATTTGGTCGGCGGGTAAAAGAAAACGCAGGCGGCGGGACGGACCACGGCACAGCAGCTCCCGTATTTCTCGCTGGAGCCGGCATTAAGTCAGGCCTGTTCGGCAGCGCTCCCGACTTGGGCGACCTGGATCAGGGTGACCTGAAATTCTCCGTCGATTTCCGCAGCATCTACGCCGGGCTATTGGAGTTCCGCCTAGGCGTCCCTCACGAGCAAGTGCTCGGGCAACGTTTTGTAATGTCCGAAGTTATCTCGTAGACCCTGGTTACTATCGCAACTCCCCGAGTCTGGAGAAGACTGCGCGCTACAGGGTTCGAACCTGTGACTTCTTGCGTGTGAAGCAAGCGCTCTACCACTGAGCTAAGCACGCTTTTTGCTGGCTCGTTGGAGCCTTGGATGGTGGTCAAGTGTGCATGTTGCGCGGAGGTGTGGCAAGAAAATCAAGAAATCACTCCTCTAATTGGCGAAATCGGTGGTTGAATTTTCTGGTCCGGCTGAATCTCAAACGTTACCACGGGGGTTTGAGAACTCCGACTTTCCCATGGGCCTTCCGCAGAATAAAACCAAGATTGTCGTGACGATTGGCCCGGCTTCCAAATCCGTGGAAGTCCTGGAGCAAATGATTCTCGCAGGAATGAATGTGGCGCGGTTGAACTTTTCCCATGGGAGCTTTGATGACCACGCTGAAGCGATTGCGAACATCCGGGCAGTGAGTGCCAGAGCGCAGCGCAGGGTAGCAATCATGGCGGATCTCCCCGGCCCCAAAATGCGCCTGGGTGAAATCCCCGGGGGCCCATTTGAACTTCACTATGGCGACTCGTTCATTCTCACCAGCGATGACTGTGACGGCGACGTTCACCGCGTGTCGATGAGCTTTGATTCGCTGCCCAAGGTGGTCCATGAAGGAGACCGCTTGTTTTTAAACGACGGGCTCGTCCAGTTGCTGGTCGATCATGTTTCTGGAAATGACGTCCATTGCAAGGTGGTTGTCGGTGGTCCTGTGAGTTCGCGCAAGGGATTGAATTTGCCGCGCATCGCATTGGGGATCGGGGCATTTACCGAACACGATCGGGCGTGCCTGAAATTTGCGCTTGGCGAGGGGGTCGATGCCGTGAGCCAATCGTTTGTGGAAAATGCCTCTGACATTGAAGCTGTGCGTGCTGCTGCTGCGGAACTGGGGCACGCTCCATTTATCATAGCAAAAATTGAGCGGAGCGAAGCGCTTGAGCAGTTCGAGGAAATCCTGGCTGTTTCCGATGGTATCATGGTGGCACGCGGTGACCTTGGAGTGGAGGTCCCGATTGAAAATATGGCGGTGATCCAGAAGCAGCTCATCGCGAAGGCAAACAAGGCCAGTAAGCCGGTGATCACCGCAACCCAGATGTTGGAGTCGATGACCATATCGCGATTGCCAACCCGCGCGGAAGCGACGGATGTGGCCAACGCGATCCTGGACGGCACGGATTGTGTGATGCTATCGGGAGAGTCGGCGGTGGGAGCATTTCCTGTGGACGCGGTGAGTATGCTGGCACGGATTGCTGTATCAGCGGAGAAGCATCGCCACGCCACCCACATGCAACCGGCGTGGAAGGAGATTGAATTCGGCGGTGCTGGTGCCGAAAAGAAAGGCCTGCTCATCGAACACGCGATTGAACTCTCCGAGTGTGACGTGGTTTTTGCTCCGACGCGCAGTGGCAATACCGCCCGTGCGGTCGCGCGGTGGCGAAGTCCAGTGTGGGTAATCGCCTTGGGGTCGGTTCCCTCCGCGATGCAAGGGCTCGCATTTTCATCGGGTGTGCATCCCGTCGATTTGGAGGAGGATCCAGAGGATTGGACCCCTTACACGCGGGAAATGGTGAAAATTCTTGGCATTCCGTGCGAACGTATCTTGTTGATCACGGGCCCGTCGGTGCGGAACCCCAACGCTAATCAGCGGCTGGAGCTCATCACGTGTTGATTGCGGATAAGACGACAGTATTAGTCCCTGACAACTCTCGATAGATCAGTCCTGTGCTGCAGTTCGAAAGTTTTTGCCACATTTGGCATGGCGATTCTCGTCGTATTCCGTGCGATGGGACGTGATTACGCGTCGGCTGTGATCTGTGCTGGCTTCAGCGGCATCGCGCTTGGAGCGACACCGACCGCGATGACAAATATGACTACTGTCACTCAAAAACATGGCTGGGCACGCCGGGCATTTATTTTCGTGCCGTTAGAGGCGGGATTTTTTGTGGAAATCAGCAATGCGGTTATCATTCAGCGATTCCTTGGATGGCTGGGATAGATCTGATTTGCTAAGATCCGACGTTGTGTGATAAGAACGCGATGATGAGCAACTCTCCCTTGGCGAATACTTTTTCTCAGGGCCGCATATGGTACTATGCGGGCGGCGCATTGTCCGTGCTCGTGGGATTTTTCGCTATGGCTCGTCCGGGGCTGGCCTCGGTGGCGATTGCTCAGATCATTGGGATCTTCTGCCTCGTGAGTGGGGCAGTAATGTTGATCTCGGCTGTCTTTGGGCGGGCCCGGAAGTATCGAGTTCTGGATTTTTTCTCCGCGGTGCTCCGGCTGGTGGTGGGGCTATTGCTGATCGTTAAAGTCTTTCAGGGCGTGCTGGCACTCACGCTCGTGCTCGCTGCGATTTTTCTTGCAGAGGGGATATTTGGTGCGGTGCTTGCGCTCAGATTGCGGGGGAAAAACCCGGCTTGGATTTGGGTCCTCCTGAATGCGGTTGTCGCGTTACTTCTGGGGGCGATGTTACTATCAAAATATCCGTCTGATGCAGATTGGGCGATTGGCTTACTTTTTGGAATTAATAGCGTATTCCTCGGATTTTCGCTGATTATGGTTGCCTTCTCCATGCCTCAAGCAAAAGAGGCATGAAGCTCCAAGTTGCTCTGGGCGGCGTCTGGAGTCCGAGTAGTGCGTTGTCATGAATTGGATGCTCACCGCGCTTTTTATTACGGCTGAGATTGCGGCGGTGGTGAGTGCAATTCATGCGTTGTTCAATGTGCGAACCGCGCAAGGAACCATCGCGTGGATCGTTGGGTTGATTGCATTCCCATGGCTCGGTCTACCGCTTTACTGGATGTTCGGAAGTCGCAGGTTTGATGCGCATTCGAATGCGATGCAGAGAAAGCTCCGTGACCATCACGAGCGACTCCATGCCGCACGCTCGGAGATTTTGCCCTTTCAGGTCCCGCGTAGTGCAATAGGGTCGCCTAGGGTGTCAGCCCTTGCTGCCGTCGCCGGGGAGGAGTTTCTCGATGGCAATCAGTTGGATTTGCTAATCGATGGCGAGGCTACGTTTGATGCCATTCTTGTAGGCATTGCGCAGGCGCAGCGCAGTGTATTTGTCCAGTTTTATATCATGCGCGAAGATGGCCTCGGGCTTCGGTTATTGGAGGCGATGGCGGATCGAGCTGCCGCCGGGTTAGAGGTTTGCTTTCTCTTTGATAGCTTTGGGAGCGCGGCGATGAAACCTGATATCATTCAAAAATGGCAGTCGCGCGGGATACAGATGGCGACGTTCTGCGCATTCAGCGGGTGGCGGGATCGCTGGCGTTTGAATTTTCGGAATCACCGCAAGATTGTGGTCATCGACGGCGAGATTGGATTTGTGGGTGGCCACAATGTCGGTGACGAATACCTCGGGAAAAACCCGAAATACGGACGGTGGCGCGACACCCATGTGCGAGTGGAGGGTCCATCGGTTCTGCAGTTGCAGATGGTATTTGCTGCAGATTGGTATTTTGCGACGGGTCGTGTGGTGGATGGAACCTGGCAACCTCTGCGGAAATCTGCGACAGCCGGAGGTCAGCGGGCATTAGTGGTCTCATCCGGGCCATCTGATGATTTCGAGCGATGCACGTTATTTTTCTTGAATACGATTACCATGGCAGAACGCCGCTTGTGGATTGCTAGTCCCTACTTTGTGCCCGACGAGGGTATCATTCAGGCACTGCAACTAGCCGCAATTCGTGGCGTTGAGGTGTGTATTCTTTTGCCAATGAAGCCGGATAAGCGGCTCGTCTGGCTGGCATCGTTTGCGCTGCTGGAAGAACTCGTTCACCCGAACATCCGCATCTATCGATTCACTGGTGGGTTTTTGCACCAGAAGGCGCTGGTTGTAGATGACGACTTTGCAGCGGTTGGAACGGCCAATTTTGACAATAGATCGTTCCGGTTGAATTTTGAGGTGACGCTGGTAGTTTCAGACCGGAAATTTGCCGGCGAAATTGCGGCGATGTTTGAGCGAGATTTCGCTGAGTCGGTTGAGGTGGCAGACGATGATTACACCTCTCGCTCAGTTCCATTCAAGGCCGCAGCGCAGGCTGCGAGGTTGTTGGCGCCGATTTTGTAAGATCCCGCAGGGCGATTTATCCTGGCCCGGCAGGTGCTGTCCGGCTTTTCCACAGCGTTGGAGGCTCCCCTCGTAATGCGACGCAACCGTCTGCCCACAACCATTGTCCACGCAGACCAAACTACCGGCCTCGCCAGCACGTTGCCCGCGCGGATCCGATCTGAGATCGAGGCGGTTCCAGTGACGCGCAGGCTGCGCTGGCAGGGACTTTGCCTATTTTTGTCTTTCTGGTGGTTCTGAAGGTAATTTGCTTGTTCAATTCGTTGCGAATCACGCTTTTCATTTGGGTCACCGTGCTGACGACGTCCTTCCGGTTAAACCCAAAAATTAAAGGCGTTCCAGATGCGCAATTAGATCTGGATTTGATAAC
>JBDNGG010000242.1:0-21810 GCA_041689405.1 Terrimicrobiaceae bacterium
GTGAATGTGGTCCGTCATGTGAGCCAGAGAGCATCTCCCGATTTGGGGAGCGCAATCAAGCCGCAATCTGTCGCTAAATTCGGGAACCTTGCGCTTGCGTTGGAAAACGCATTCGCAGATACTCCATCACTCAGAGCACCGGTAGCTCAATTGGATAGAGTGCTGCCCTCCGAAGGCAGAGGTTGTGGGTTCGACCCCCGCCCGGTGCAATTCTAAAATCACTCTGTAACCCGCTTAAATAATGGGTTCCAGCCTGTTAAGCCTCCCAAATCATTCGCCGCAATTCTTTGCCGTAAATCGCCGTTTGGTGCCATAAAAGAGCATTTTCTGGGCACCAACTTGGCACCAGATTGGCACTATATCCCGGCACTGAATCCGCAACCCTGCGCGAAATGTTGGCGAGAACTCGGGAAAAGGTCTGGCGATAGATTTATTTCCAGTCCTCCAGATTGGCACCAGCGTCCTTAATGAGCTTAACCGCGTCCAGCGTCCGCTCGCCTATCCCGGCGGTTGTGGGACATGAATGGATTCTTGATCGATTGGAGATGGGGCACCGCAGTAATGTCACCCGAGCGATGACTGGATTTCGAAATGGGGGAGACAGCGAAACAAGAGGTCTCAAAGCAAAAATGATCAAATGCTCGGGCTGACCCCTATCTGACCCCTATCCCGGGGTTGGCCCAGGTGAATCTGAAGGCTTGTCTGCTACCAACAAACGTGCGACTATCCGACATGTTCGCAACGCTGGAAATACCTGTTCCCGATTCGCTTTTGCTTCACTCCAAGGATTTGGCGTCTCTTCAAGAACGCAGCCGTTTCCTGCTGGCGATGAAGTTCTTTGAACTCGGCGAGTTGAGTTCTGGTCAAGCTGCGGAAATGTCTGGTCTCTCGCGCGTCGCCTTTCTCTTTGAAGCCGGCAAACTCGGCATCCCTGTTGCCGAATTGTCTCAAGACGAATTGGCGGTAGAATTTGGGTGAACCCGATTTTCAATGCGCCGACGGTCTGCAATACTGGCCCACTGATCGGCTTGGCTCGAATAAACATGGCGTGGCTGCCTTTCCGACTGTTTCCCGAGGTCATGGTCCCGGAGGAAGTCCAGCAAGAATTGCAGGCCAAGGAATCCCCCGACCGAGCCCAACTGATTGAAGTTCTAGCACACGGTCGCATCTATCCGCGCCAAAGCCAGCCGGACCGCTTGCTCCTCGCCGAACTCGAAGAGGGCGAAGCGGCCGTAATTTCTGTGGCCACACGGCTTGGGTTTTCATCAGTCATTCTTGACGAGCGAAAAGCCCGGCGAATCGCATCCCGCGTGTATGGACTGGAAGTGGAGGGCACCGGTGGTTTGCTGGTGGAGGCGAAAAACCGTGGTATGATCGTATCCGTGAGACCACATCTCGATGGGATGATCCAGAGGGGATATTTCCTTGGTCCGAATCTGGTTGCCAGTTGCCTCGCTGCCGCAGGCGAAATCTGAAGTCTCTGGAAAGGTAGCTCCAACCGCGCCCGCCCTTTGTCGGGGGCGAAGATCGTGATGTTGTCGGATGGTTATGGAGTGCTGCGTTTTTTTGGCACCATCAAAAAGGGGTTAGTCCCGCGTATTGACCTATTAGGAAATGGGGTCAGTGTGGAGTGGCACTAAGTTAAGGCGGATTTGGGATGATTCCGGATTGGGTCTCCCGTTGCTTCACTTTGCTCACCCCTTCGGGGCTGCCATTCGGCAGGATGTCTCCGCTTCGATTCGGCTCAGGGCTGGTGTTGTAACTATTTACATAGCATGGCGTTGCCTTGGGCTGTATGGGGCGCACCGTCGGTGCTTGGTGGCTTAAGTTAGTGCCATTCCACTCTGACCCCAGTTGCTGACCCCTGTTGCCCGGCGAATTCTCATCGGCGAGACAAGTGTGCCCCGCGGCCACCGCTACGTGACCAACATTGTCGATGCCGATACCCGGCGGCTTCTCTTTATGTGCGAGGAAAGTGACAGTTCCACGCGGGCCGCCTTTGTCAAGGAGATGGCTCGCGATGGAGCCGATCTCAAGGGCGGCCTCTGGGCTCTGCGCGGCAACGAGTGGACCCGTTCGCCAGAACAACTCAAATTGCGCCGCCACTTTTGCAGCGCTTATCGTCCCTTGGCCTGCGCCATGGGCCTGCGCGAACTTCTCCAGAATATTCTTGCCGGCGAGGACGCCGACACCCTCGACTGGTGGTGTTCGCGTGCCATGCGCTCGCGCTTGGAGCCATTCAAGGATCTGGCCCGTATCATCCGCAATCATCGCGCTGGTATCATCGCCTTCCTCCGAACCCGAGTCACCAATGGCCTCGTTGAGGCCATTAACGGATTAATCCAACTCGCTAAGCGCTCGGCCCGCGGCTTCCGTTCCTTCAAGAACTTTCGCCTCATCGCTCTGCTCAAAGCGGGCCTGCTCGAATTCAATCTCCCTCATGTTTTACCCACTTGAAACAGCGAAGAGTCCAATATTATATCAAAAAAATTGTGTAGGAAGCTCAGGGTTTGCACCATCGGCTAATTTCCTAATGGAACCTCAGGGTCTTACCTGAACCTGCTCACCCCCCGAAAATGGCGAAGAATCTTCTCTCCTAGCTGGGTTTTCTCACTTCGCCGAAACTTTTCGGATGAACCGCTTTTTCATTGTTCCAACACTGCGAGGCGCAGAAAAAGCCTCGAATTCCTGTCGGAAAGTCCGTGGATTTCTCCAAGCAGAGGCTGCTTTCTATAGTGCAGAATTTTTCAGGCAGTCTTTAACGAAGCCGCGTGGGAAGTCCGAGCATCAGGCTATAGTGAGACCACGTTTTGCGTAATCGATCACATGGCCTGCATGTAGCAACCACGATAGATCGGCTGCGACAGCGTGATCTCGATCCGCCTCGCTACCACCCTCTGGCAATGGACGGAGTGCAAGCAATGCCTTCCATTGTTCAGGCCGCGGTTGAAAAGGATGGCTGGCGATGTAGTCCAACATGATCTGCAAGGAATCGGAAACCGGGTTTTCCGAGGTATTGAGCGTGCGGGGGCGGGCGATAGAGATGAACGTGATGTTGTCGCGGGCTTTAAAAATCTGAAGCCCTGTGGCGGCCAATTGTTTGCTCAGGCTATGTGCCAGAGGAAGCGGGAAGCGGTCCAATTCTGCCCAATAGGTTCGTGTGAGGGCCAACACCGCAGGTGCCGATGAATTTAATGCTGCCGGTCCAGGCGCGATTACTCGTTCCCGGATTTTAACAACCAATGAGCTTGAGTGATTCGCGCGGAAGTGAGCCTCGACGTCCGCCATCGTTGCCAATGGGGCTGCGGGTTCAGTCGTGTCCGATTCGGTGATCGGGACGAATTGTTCGCGGGTGCATTGTTCCTGTTTCCATTGCTCAATTATGGCTTCGTCTTTCACGACGCGCACACGGGCCGAATAGGCATCGAAGGACATGTTGGCAAATTTCTGCGCATGGGTCTCGCGCAGCTTGGATTGGTAATTGTGATAATTGGGCGGTCCTAATAGAACGCCGCTCATCCCGCATTGGGCGATACCGGTGAAGTTTCCTTTGGGAGGCTCGGCTTCGACTTGTTCCCGCCGATAGTATGTATCCAGCGAAGTATTCAATGCGTGGGACAACGCAGTCGATTCGTCGAGCCATAAAGAGCCGTCCGACTTCAACTGATACAGCCCAACCGCAGTCTCCTCGGTGCGTTTCAATTCCACCTGGTAGCGCTCGGATTTTTCTAAAACCAGCCGTGCGAGGTCGAAAAGCGGGTAGGCTTTTATTGAGACTTTAATCTGGCGTGCGACGCCTTCGACGCCCGTGCGATCTGGCAAAAACCGCACCTGCCATCCGGCAATCGCAGGAGTTTCTTTTTGTTCCAATCGCTCCGGTCGTTTGCTGTCAGTGTCGTCGCGGTGATCTCTGGCAGGTCGTGCGGAGTTATCCCGTCGTGGGCCTTCACGAGGGCGTTTGTCGCGATCAGGACGAGGTCCTCGTCTGCCGTCGCCGCGTTGGTCAAACGCTTCGCGGCGTTCAGGGCGATCATTACCGCGATCAAAGCGCGCCGCGAGTTTTGAGACGTCCGATGTATTACCTCCATCTCTCGCCCAGGCGGGAAGAAAGCTCTGTGCGAGATCGATCTCCAAGTTATTAGGTTCCGGTGAGGGATCGGGTTGCTCGTTCATGTGCGTTCGAACGTAGCAGGTTCTTTTAAGAACGGGAGTGGGAATTTCAAATCATTCGATGACAAAAAAACGAAGGTGTCCAGGCGTCCGGCGGCTGCTATTTTGCGCTGCCAGCAAACTTAAATCCCAGATTCACGAGGGTCGCGATGCCGATACACCAGGGGAGAACACCCAAGGATAGCGCGAGGGTGAGTGGCCACTTGGAAATCCCCATCGCCATTCCTGCAAGTGCTCCAATTTGCGGACCAATCGTAATGGGTGCCAGAAGCCCCAATGCAGGCAGGCCATATTTCCGCACCGCCCGTTGAAACCATCCGTCCGCAGTCGGGTGAAGTTGCTTATGGAACCTTCGGGTTAATGCGGCCCGCACGGGGTCGCCGAGCAGAGCGATGACCAGTCCGCCCAGCGAATACCCGATCCACGCCGCGAATGCGGCGGCCCAGACCGAGGCACCTGCGGCAGTTGCTGCGGGAATGGCAGCGATGAAATAGAGGAACCCCAGTCCTAGGGCGAGAAGGAGGCTGTTGGCAGAAAGGTTCGTCAGTGCTTCGGCCATCACTCAATGTGGACGGGCGGAAGGTTCCAGATTTCTTTGGCGTATTCGGAAATAGTACGGTCGCTTGAGAACTTGCCAACGCGGGCCGTATTCAGAATTGCCATTTTTGCCCAGCGTGCCTTGTCCCGGAAGGCGATATCAACTTTCTGCTGGCAATCGCTGTACGCTTGGTAATCGGCAAGGACGAGAAACGGATCGCTGTAAATCAGGTTGTCGTGAAGCATGTTGAGCACGCCGGACGGCTCCGTGGGGGTGAAATAATTCGATCCCACCCAATCGACAACTGCACGGAGCTCTTCATTTGCGCGGTAAATTTCCTCGGGGTGATATCCCTTCTTGCAGAGGGAATGAACCTCATCTGCGGTGAGACCAAAAATAAAAATATTCTCAGAACCTACTTCCTCCAGGATTTCCACGTTGGCTCCATCCAAGGTGCCAATCGTAAGTGATCCATTGAGCGCGAGTTTCATATTTCCAGTGCCCGACGCTTCCTTGCCTGCGGTGGATATTTGCTCCGAGAGATCGGCCGCGGGGACAATGCGCTGCGCCAGCGAGACCCGGTAGTTGGGGAGGAACGCCACCTTGAGTTTGTCGTTAATCCGTTTATCTGCATTGATCATGGCGCCAACAGCATTGATGGCTTTAATGATGCATTTGGCCATATCGTAACCAGGCGCTGCCTTTGCTGCAAAAATGAACACACGTGGGACGATATCGAGGTCCGGCTGCTGGAGCAGACGACGGTAGAGCGCTAAAATATGAAGCAAGTTCAGGTGCTGACGTTTGTACTCGTGCAACCGCTTAATCTGGACGTCAAACAGCGCGTCTGGATTCACGTCGATGTTACACTCGCGTTTGATGATTCGCGCGAGGTCTACTTTGTTCGCGCGTTTCACAGCCATGAAGTCTGCCTGAAATTGTGGGTCGTCTGCGAATGCCTCGATTCCTCGTAATTTGTCAAGATTACGCTCCCATCCATGGCCGATTTTTGACGTAATGAGGGAGCTCAGCCGTGGATTACAAGCGAGGAGCCAGCGGCGAGGGGTGATGCCATTTGTCTTGTTGTTGAACTTCCCGGGGTACATCTCGTCGAATTCAGGAAACAGGTTTGCCTTGAGCAACTTGGTGTGGAGCGCAGCGACACCATTCACCGAGTGGCATGCGACGACAGACAAGTGGGCCATGCGGACCATTTGGGTTTCGCCCTCTTCGATGAGCGAGAGCGCGCGGATTTTGCCTGTGTCGCCGGGCCATTTCTCTTCGACCTGTTCCAGAAAACGTTCGTTGATGAGAAAAATGATCTGCATGTGGCGCGGCAGGAGCTTTTGGAAAAGCCCAACGCTCCATTTCTCCAGTGCCTCGGGTAGCAGCGTGTGATTGGTGTATGCCATCGTTTTGGTGACGATGCCCCAGGCTTCTTCCCAAGGCATTTCATGTTCATCGATGAGGATGCGCATGAGCTCAGGGATCGCGAGGGCCGGATGGGTGTCGTTCAGCTGAATGGCCACCTTCTCCGGAAATGTAGTCCAATCCGGATTATTCTTGAAAAACCGGTGGATGATGTCCTTGAGTGAGCATGCCACGAGGAAATACTGCTGAAGCATCCGCAGTTCCTTGCCGCTCTCCGTTTTATCGTTCGGGTAAAGCACCTTCGAGATGGTTTCGCTCCGGTTCTTTTCGCTTACTGCTTCGTCGTAGCCGCCGCGATTGAATGCATCAAAATCGAACTCCTCGGATGCGCGCGATTCCCAGAGTCGAAGAAAGTTCACCGTCTCCGTGCCAAATCCGGGGATCGGGATGTCATACGGAACTCCAATGAGTTTTTTTGCTCCGACCCAGCGAGGAATATAATTTCCACGATCATCAAAAACGTTTTCCACGTGACCAAATACCGAAATCTCACACGAGTGCTCGGGGCGGACAATCTCCCACGGAGTTCCGTATTTCATCCAGGCATCCGGGAGTTCCACCTGATACCCGTTACGGAATTCCTGTTTGAACAAGCCATATTGGTAATGGATCCCATATCCCACGGCTGGCAGATCAAGCGTCGCCAGCGAATCGAGGAAACAGGCCGCAAGCCGGCCAAGACCGCCATTCCCAAGCGCCATGTCGTATTCTTCATGCCGGATGTCGTCCATATCGAGTCCGAGGTGCTTCAGAGCGACTTCCAGATCTTCCATCACTCCGGCGCTGTAGACGCTGTTTGTGAAAAGGCGTCCCATCAGAAATTCCAGGGAGAAGTAATACACCCGCTTCACATTGCTCTGATGATGCACCATCTGGGTTTTGATCATCCGCTCGATGATGATGCTCTGCACCGCCTTTGCTGTTGCAATCCACCAGTCGCGGGAGGTCGCGCTGTAACGATCCCGCGCGAGGCTGAACGTCAATTGATTGAGGATAAATGTTTCGATGTTCGTCTTGGTTTTAGTGATGCCGCTCATAAGCTTTACCTGTCTGGGTATGGAAATGGCAAATGTGTGCGCGTGTGGAGCAAATTCCGTGGCATTACGGAATTGCACCGCGGCGGTAACACGCCGAATTGATGAGATCGATCCAGTGGAAGTCCGCCGGAGTTATTCAATGAATCCCCATCGACGCGTAAGCGGCCAAAAGACGACAAATCCTTTCCCGGTAATGTTACGCGCGGGAACGGGACCGAAATAACGGCTGTCGCTGGAATTATAGCTGTTGTCTCCCATGGCGAATACCATTCCGTCAGGAATCCGGTATTCCTGAGTTGGGGAGGTGAGGTAGTTAAACATTCGATTTCCATTGGAATACCCGCGGTATCCATCTTTCTCAGACATGATACGCTCAAACATGCGGCCTTGCGCTGGCTTTCCGTTGATGAACAAGGCGGGAGGATCGATTCGCAGTTCGTCTCCGGCGATACCAACTAGCCGTTTGATGTAGTGCTGGGATGTAACGCCGGGGGGGAGCGTGCGCTGGATCAGCTCAATCCCGGTCGTCCGGAAAACAAAGACATCCTGCTCCTTGGGGGCAGCAAAGTGGTATGCCATCTTGTTCACTAACAAAAAGTCACCGTTGTCGATGTAGCCTTTCACTATCGGTTGGCCTTTTTTGAGGATCCGGCCCTCTTGAATATTGAAAGGACCCCGTACAGTGTCGATCGGCGCGAATACTTTGTACGTTTCATTTTCGCAGATGATGTCTGTGAACGTGAAATAATTCGCATACGAGCTTGGCCGCAATTCCACCACAACGTCATCCTGCTTGGCTACCACGTTGAACCAAGTGCGTCCCTTGATCAGAAAGTCAAAGGTCCGGGTGACCGGGGAGGGGAGTGGGTCTTTCGTCGGGACGCCGACGATGCCGTTTAACGTGGGCTGCATGGAGCCAGTCGGAATTTTAAATGGCTCAACCAAATATGCCCGCACTCCTGCGGCGATGATGATCGCCACCAAAATGACCTCGCAATTTTCCCGCCATCCGGCGTGAGGCACGGGCGGGATCATGCCACCAACAATGCGCTCGAGATTTGCTGAGCGCTCGCGGATGGCATCTGGTTTCCGATCCTTTGCCGCTCTGCGCAGCGAATCTACCGCGGCGTCCGCCTCCGCAAGTTGATCCGGCTTCAGTAGGTCAGATTTGTAGCGGAGCAGCCGGTTCGCACCGTCGATCAACGCTTGGGCTTCTTTGAGATATCGAGGTTTAAAAAACATCCGGGATTTATAATGCTGCGGGGCAATCGGACCTTGAGTGCCAATCGATTGCCAAGAAGTAGCTGGTACAGCCTGGCAAGCTCGAACCCAAGGAAATACGATCAATGAATGCAAGAATTTTGGCTTGCACGAGCCAGGATGCGTGACACTTTGCCTGCCAGATTACGTATGTATTGGGAGGCATTGAATGATTGGGCAGGCGAGGAAGTGGAGGCAGTGTTGCAGACATTGCCTGATGAAATCCGCGCTGCTACCAGCAGACTGGTCATCTTTGTTGAAGACATCCCGTCCGCTGAAGACCGGGAGTGTGGAGTGGGCACGGACTGGCTGGGGATCTTTGAGGGAGCAACCGTGCGCGATTTTCATACCATGCATCCTCCGAGGATCCGGCTGTGGGCGGGAAACCTTTGGCGCTACAGTGGCGCCAATGAGCGGCGTTTCCGCGATGAAGTGCGGCTCACGGTGCTCCATGAAATCGGACATTTCCTGGGATTGGACGAGGATGGTGTAGCCCGCCTCGGGTTGGCTTGATCGTGGGGGCCTCTATGTGCCGGATGGGGGTAGCAACTGCAGGAGCGTTTCGGCGAGTGAAGCTGCGCGGAGCGGCTTTGAAAGATACCCATCCATCCCCGCGGCAAGGCATTTTTCGCGGTCTCCAACAACGGTATTTGCTGTGAGCGCGACGAGCGGTGGTCGGGAGTCTATCGGGTAGCGGCGACAGATCTCCGCTGCCGCTTCGAGCCCGCCGATAACTGGCATTTGCATGTCGATGAATGCAATGTCGTAGTGCGACTTTCCGATTGCATCAACCGCAAGGGCACCATTTTCCACAATATCCACGGTGTGGCCCATTTTTGTAAGCATGAGGGAGATGAGCCGTTGGTTGATTGTATTATCCTCTGCGACCAAAATATGCAGATGCCGTGGGTCGGAAGCAGGTTTGCTCAAAGCCATCTCAAGGGGAGTTGGGCTGTTATTCATCATCAGGCGACTCGTAGGAAATACGGGGGTTCTGCCCTGCCGCAGCCATTTTTGCCAGACTTTCTGATGCGGAGCAAAGGCGTTCGACGATGGCGCTTCCGTCATCCATGCTGCCGTCTTCTGCAAGGGGGGTGGCGGAGATGGTTGAGACATGACCTAGCACATTCCCGTAGACGTTGACGATGGGACCTCCGCTGGACCCAGGTGCAAACTCCGCAGTGACGTCTAACATCGGGAACTTTGCTCCATTCGGCCGACGTTCATAGATCAGACGAGAAATAATACCGCTCGAAAACCGAAAATATCGTGTGTCCGGATGACTCATCAAATAAACGGATTCCCCTGCACGCGCATCAGTGGCGAGCGGTAGTGGCGGGAGCGAATCCGCACCAGAAATCCGGACCAGGCACGAATCGGCGTCCGCATCTGCCGCAAGCATTCCGGTAATCGCATACACATTCCCATGTTGATCCATGGCAATCGGGAAGTTTTTCAGTGGTCCGTCCTCCGCATCTTGAAACACATGCAGGCTGGTGCAAGCAACGCCGTCGGCAATGATGAATCCCGTGGATAGATAGAGGTGCCATGCGTCACAATCGTCACAAAAATACGTATATCCCACGGCGATCGTCGATTCCCGTAGGCGGTTAGCAATCGTCGGCGCATCAAGAACGACGGTAGCAGGCGCCGGTAGAGCCAGATCCTCCCGCACCTTCGGAAGGGAATCGAAAAGTGCTCGAAGCGTGATCAATGCATTGTCTGCAACCAGCGCCGCGGTTTTGGTTTCGCCTGCCTGCTCAAACTCTGCATCGTTGATTGGAGCAGATCTCAGGTCTCCGAGACCGCAGAAGACGAGGCAGAGAAAAGCGATGCTTTTCACTGCAAAGATCGTTTTTTCTTTGATGGTAATCGAATCGATGCGGACCTGCCGTGAGCATCGAGGCCCTCGATTTCGCTGAAGATTTTAATATGTGGCAACGACTTGCGCAGTGATTCCTCGTCAAACCGGACGATGCTCGTACGCCGCTGAAACTGATCTGCTGTGAGACCGGCAAACGACTTGCACGCACCACCAGTGGGGAGTTCGTGGCTGGGTCCGGCAAGGAAATCTCCACCTGCGACGGGGGAGAGGCCCCCGAGGAATATGCATCCTGAAGTGGTCAGTTGCCCGGCGACGACTCCGGGGTCATCGGTGGCTACCGAGACGTGCTCGCTGGCAAATTGATTGGCGATGGCGATGGCCTGCGGAAGATCGGTGGTTTGAACGAGTATCGCGTGTTTGAGTGCCTCGGCGAGCAGTTCTGGTCGAGACGACTCTTGCGCCTGACGGCCCACGGATTGAGCCACGGCGTCAATTAGATCACCGGAAGGGGTGAGTAGAACAGCGATGCTGCCATGGCCGTGTTCGGATTGGGCCAGCAGATCGGCTGCGATCCAAGTTGGATTCGCATTGGCGTCTGCAATCACAAGCACCTCGCTCGGGCCAGGAAGAAGATCGACTGCGACGCGCCCGAAAACCTGTCGTTTGGCTTCTACGACGTATGCATTGCCTGGTCCGAACACCTTGGTCACGGGCGCAATGGTTTTAGTTCCGACTGCCAGCGCTGCGATTGCCTGTGCCCCGCCAACCCGGTAAATCTCGGTGGCGCCACACAACGCGAGGGCCGCGAGTAAGGACGGGTGAATCGATCCATCTTTGTTAGCGGGTGTGACAGCAACGATTTCAGGCACTCCGGCAGCGGCTGCAATCGTGCAGGTCATGACCGCCGTGGATACCAACGGCGCGGTGCCGCCTGGCACATAAATCCCCACTCGGGGAAATGGATCAAATCGCTCGCCCGTGATTACGCCTTGTTTGTTTTTTGTGAACCAGCTCTCCCGTAAACTGTGGCGTGCAAAATCCCGAACATTGGCACGCGCTGCTAAAATTGCCTTTCGGACCCGGGTGGGCAGGGATGCGACTGCGGATTCAACCTCTGCCTGCGACACGCTCAAGCCTGAGGGTTTAAGTTTTGGACCACCGAATTTCACCGTGTATTCGCAGAGCGCGCGGTCGCCCGTGGTTTCAATGGCCGCGAGGATCTCAGACACCGTCGCGACCACATCCGGAGAGGGAATGGCGCGGCGGTCCAGAGACTTTATTTTTTTGGAATATCCGGCATCGGAATAACGAAGAATACGCATAAGTAGGCAAAGAGTGGCTAATTTTCGTTCGGCGCGGAGCGGGATTCTGCGGCAATAGAAGGATTTTTAAAATTTTACGTAGGGGAGGAGCCCATGGAGGCCTCCCTCTCGACCAAAGCCGCTTTCCTTGTAGCCGCCGAATGGACTGGTCGGATCGAATTTGTTGTATGTATTCGCCCAGATAACTCCCGCTTTCAACTGCGACGCCATAGTAAAAATCTTACTACCTTTGTCGGTCCACACCCCTGCACTCAATCCAAACGCGGTATTGTTAGCGCGTTCAATTGCTTCTTCGGGTGTGCGGAACGTCATGATGCTGAGTACGGGACCGAAAATCTCCTCTCGGGCGATGCGATGGGACGCCGTGACGTGGGTGAAAAATCCTGGTGCAAACCAATTTCCCTCCTTTGGCAATCGGCAGGACGACTGGTGCAATATGGCCCCCTCTTCCACGCCACTGGTGACGAGCTCATGGATGCGGGCTAGTTGCTCGGGCGAATGGATTGCACCGATATCAGTATTCTTATCCAGCGGATCTCCGACCCGGAGTGTACGAATCCGGTCGCGGAGCCGCTCAATGACCTCTTCAGCGACAGATTCCTGCACAAGCAATCGAGACCCTGCGCAACACACGTGGCCTTGATTAAAATAGATGCCGGACACGATGCCTTCGACCGCCTGGGCGATTGGTGCGTCGTCGAATACGATGTTCGCGGCTTTGCCTCCGAGTTCGAGCGTGATCTTTTTTCCGGTTCCAGCTGTAGCGGCTGCGATGCGTTTGCCGACTTCAGTCGATCCAGTAAATGCGATTTTATCAACTCCGGGATGATCCACTAGGGCGCTGCCGGCTTCTGGTCCCCCCGTCACGATATTGACGACCCCCGCCGGGAGCCCCGCCTCCTGTAAGATCTCAGCAAGATGCAGGGCGGTGAGGCTGGACGTTTCGGCAGGTTTGAGCACGCAGGTATTACCACACGCCAGTGCGGGAGCCAGTTTCCACGCGGCCATTAGCAGAGGGAAATTCCACGGGATAATCTGACCCGCGACGCCAACCGGGGCGGGTGAGCGGCCGGGAAAGGCGTAATCAAGTTTGTCAGCCCATCCGGCGTAGTAAAAAAAATGTGCGGCCGCCAGTGGCAGATCAATATCGCGGCTTTCTTTGATCGGTTTGCCACCATCCATGGATTCCAGCACCGCAAGTTCGCGGGACCGTTCCTGAATGAGACGTGCGATGCGATACAAAAATTTCCCGCGTTCCTGGGCGGGGCGCTTTGACCAATCCGATTCGTAGGCGCGCCGCGCGGCCTGCACCGCCCGGTCGATATCGGCTTTGTTTCCCGCAGCTATCTGCGAGAGTTTTTTTCCGTTGGCTGGATTGATTGAATCGATGTGTTTTCCAGACGATGGGTCGCTCCATTTTCCATCGATGAACAAGCCATAGCTCTTATGGATTTGGACTGGAGTGGACTCCGGCGCAGGAGCGTATTCCAGCCCCTCGCCGAGCCTGAGATTTCTTTCGGTGGAGGGAAGCGGACTGAGATGCGGAACGGCGTTGCGGTGCAGTTTCGCGGCGTTTTTGGAGGCGTTCACGGAAGCGAGAAATGGTCGGGCGATTGATAACGGCCGTCGACAAGTTTAGCGATCTGCATCAGGACATCGTTGGCCAGTGTGCTTGCGCCGAAGCGGAAGAGGTCGGGAGTCATCCAATCGGCGCCCAAGGTTTCATTGAGCATGACCAAATATGCAAGTGCCTCTTTTGCGGTTCGGATCCCGCCGGCGGGCTTCATTCCTATCCGGATGCCAGTCTGGAAAAAATAGTCTCGTATCGCTTCGAACATCACGAGCGTGACCGGCATCGTTGCAGCCGGGTTGACTTTTCCGGTGCTTGTCTTGATGAAGTCGCCGCCTGCATGCATGGCGAGATCACTGGCAAAGCGTACCCGATCCAAAGTTCCAAGTTCGCCTGTTTCGAGGATCACTTTGAGATGCGCGGCCCCGCACGCCTGCTTAACGGCGCTGATTTCATCAGATACTCGCGCATATTCGCCTGCGAGGAATGCGCCGCGGTCGATAACCATGTCGATCTCGTCAGCACCAAATCCCACGGCTGCACGGACATCGTCGAGCTTTACGGATAGTGGCATGAGTCCGCTTGGAAAGGCTGTTGCGACTGCGGCCACTTTCACCGTGCTACCAGCGGTGAAGCGCTTTGCAGATGCGACGAGGTTGGGATAGACGCACACCGCTGCAGTGGAAGGGACCTGATACCGTGCGATGGCCGGAGCAATTGCCTTTCGACACAGGTGCTCAACTTTCCCGGGAGTGTCTTTCCCTTCGAGGGTCGTGAGGTCCATCACCGAAATCGCAAGTTTCAGTGCTTTCAGTTTGGCCTCCGCTTTGATGCTGCGTTTTGAGAATGAAGCCGCCCGCTCCTCAATCATGATCTGGTCCACGGGACATGCTTCGATGCGCTGGTAATTCATGATTCGGGGATGGGTTGGTGGGATTCGATAAAACTAAGAAAGCCGCACAAGGTCGCGAAGAAACTGGAACCACAGGAAAAGCATCCCGCGTGCCGAATACCGGATCTGGTCTTCACCCGCCTTTGCAAGAAGACCAATATCCAAGTTGTGCACGATTTGTCGCTTCAAATCTGTTTCTATGTGCGTGCGGATTGACTCCTCTGTCTGGCCCTCCACGTCATCCAGCCCGACCTTGTGGGCGTCCAAAAATTGGCGGTGTTCAGCAAGAATCTCGGCAAATGGGGTGGATGGCTCCACGCGGAGCAGATGCAATGTGGGTAGTAGCCGGAGGCCGTAGGAAAATGGGTAATTCCAAGTGATGTACACCGCTCCTGAGCGCGTCCGCGAAGTGATGGAGCAATAGTAAAACGATAACCCGTCCTGCTCGACTAGGCAGACAGCAGCCTCGGTGCAGCTTTTTTCCTGATAGAAGAATCGATAAAAATGGGTTTGGGATTCCGTGGACCATCCGTAGTCGTCCAATTGATCAAACCCCGCATCCTCCAGTTCCTCGCTGAGTTCGCCCAGATTTGGAAAATCATTGCGCGATGGTGCTGCGACCGCTTCCAAGTGACGCTCCATCGGCAGTCTGAGCTTGCGAATGCGGGTCAGGATTTCCAGCCATGGGAGCAGTAGCCAACTCGAAGCGAATAGCACGCCCATCCACCAACTGCCTCCGATCAACCAGCCTGCCAGGAATGAGGTCGCGAAAACGCCAAGCGTCCCGATTCTTCGTATTAGCGGGCGTTGATACGTCCGCAGCGCCATGCTGAGCACGGCCACTGCCGCAACAATGAGGACATTTGAGAGCATTACGGGTTGATGCTATGAGAGCGGAGGAATTTTTCAAGCTGTCCGACGTCGAAGTCCGGAAGGACTTCTCCTGTCGGGAGCTCCAACGTGGGAGTTTTAGATTGGCCGGAGATCTCACGCATGTGCTGATAAGCGTCCGGATTGGCCAGAACATCCAAAACCTCAAAGTGGTAATCTCTGGTTTTAAGCCAACCGATCGCTTCAACGCACCAAGGGCACCAAAATTTGACGTAAAGTTTCATGGATATCGATCAGTCATTGGAGGGGGTGCATTCGGTAGGCTCCACGGATGACGGAAAGGCGACATCACGAGTAGGTGACGTCGCGCACGGGGTCCATCTCGAAGTCGAGAGCGAGGCGCTCGCTGGTATAGGGTCGGATGACTTCTTCAAGAAACTTCACGTGGATGGAATCGTCCCGATATACCGCCAGTTTCTCCATGCTTTCGACATCTATGGAGAGGAAAAACGGCCAATCGGAGTCCGCATCGATACGCTTGCCGCATTTCACGCTTAAAACCTCTGGGATCTTCAAAAGCTGGATCCGGGTTTCACGCATCATCCACTCGAGGCGTTCGTTGTCGACATCGGCATGGGTTTTGAAAAGAACGAGGTGATGAACCATGCCGGTGCTATTTAGACCAGTCCAGAGCGCCCTTTTTGATTGCGTAAAGGTAGCCGAATAGCAGGATTGTGACGAAGCTTAGCATGCTCCATAGAATCATGGTGCCGTGCGTGGCTAGGTAGTCCCGATAGACAACCGCCCAGGGATACATGAAGACGATTTCGATATCGAACAGGATGAAAAGCATAGCAATGAGGTAAAACTTCACGCTGAAGCGCGGTTGTGGCCCAACCTCTGGTATCACTCCGCACTCGTAGGCGCGATCTTTGTTGGCATTCCGCTTCCCGGCACGCCCTAGGATGACGTTTGCAAGCAATGCTGCGGTTGCAAAGCCGATTGCTACTGCCACGTGAAGCAGTATTGGTATGTAATCCTGAATTCCCATATCGATCTCTCGGTATTAGAGGCGCACTGCGCGATCAACTATCGAATGATACCAGCGCGAGTTATTTGGTCGTCGCCGCAGGAATCGGAGGGGCTTCCGGAGGGGTAAGCGCCTTGGAAAGCGACGCGAGCCCCTTGTATTTCTTACCACTTTTTTTGACCATCCCGCGAGAAACCAAATTCTGAAGCTTTTCGTAAGCACGGAGACGAAGCATTTCCTCGCCGCCACTGGCAGCGTTTCTTGCTTTAAGTTGCTCATGAACGACTTCAAAAAGCTGCTTGAACTCGAATGAGGTTTTTTTCAAAAGGGCGGCGACGAGTTCTTCTGTGACCAAGTCAGGAAGACGGCGGGAGAAAGCACTTTTTCTTTGCATAATCGTTAGAAACCAATATTACACACCTTCACTCAAAAGTCAGCCAGTATTTCAGTTTCCGGGAACGATTCCCGGCATCCTATGGTGACGATCCCCTGCGGCTAAAGGTCTGCGGGCCACATGCGCCACCAAAAAAAATCCTTTTTCCCTCGAAATTCGCTCTCAAAGCTTCGAAACCATTGCGCCATCCCGGGTTTCTGGATCGATAGGCTCACCCCGCCCGCCTTTGGGGCCCCGAGATTCCTCTAGGAGTTTTCGTCGTACATCTCCGGGCGAGCCGGTGTTTCTTGCCATCAATGAATAGCCTACAGGTACGATAAACAAGGTGAGAAAGGTTGCGACCATCACGCCAGCGAGCACAACCACGCCAATCACAATCCGCGTTTCAGCTCCCGCGCCAAAGGCGAGAATGAGCGGAATTGCGCCTGCTGCGGTGGTGATCCCAGTCATCATGATGGGTCGCAGCCGCACGCGTGCTGCCTCTTCGAGGGCAAGGTCAAATTGCGTCCCTGCGTCGCGCAGCTGATTGGCAAATTCCACGATGAGGATTCCATTTTTGGCTGCAAGGCCGACGAGCATGATCAGGCCGATTTGGCTGTAGATATTCAGTGATCCTCCGGTCACGTAGAGCCCGAATAACCCACCCGCAACTGCTAATGGAACCGTGAGGATAATGACGAGCGGATGGATATAGCTTTCAAACTGTGCGGCGAGAACAAGGAAAACAACAGCGATTCCGAGGACGAACACAAACGCGAGTGAGGAGCCGGAATCCAAAAAATCCCTCGACTGTCCCTTGTAGTCGATGATGGCGGTCTCCGGGAGGTTATCGTCCACGATTTGGTTCAGGTAATTAAGCGCATCCCCAAGAACCAAGCCATCTGTGAGGTTTGCCTCGATGGTGATAGATCGCACGCGGTTGTAGCGATTGAGGGTCGTGGAGTCCGCAAACTCGCGCACAGTAACAAGATTGGATAACGGGATTAACTCACCGGAACGTTCGGATCGCACGTAGATGTTTTCCAAACTGGTCGGGGTGCGCTGATCCTCGCGTTCTCCCTCCAATAAGACGTCGTATTCTTCACCGCTGTCCACGTAGGTCGTCACTCGGCGCGATCCCAGCATGGTTTCCAATGTGCGACCAATTTCATTGATGGTCACGCCCAGCTCCGACGCACGGTCGTAATCGACATCCACTTCCAACTGTGGCTTAGTTTCTTTGTAGTCCCAATCGATTGCGTCCAAGCCCGGGTTGGATTCAGCAATTTTTGCCAGGATGATGTCGCGCCACTCGGTGAGTTCCTCATAAGTCCCACCGCCAATCACAAACTGCACGGGCTTTTGAATGCCGGAACCAAATCCTTGGCGCATGACGGGAAAGGCCCGCACTCCAGGCATTCCCGCGAGCCGCTGACGGACTTCGGCCATGATATCCCAGGCAGACCGTCGTTGTGCCCAATCGTTGAGAACAAAAACCACGCGACCCGAATTAAATGTAGCAGTAGTACCAAAGGACCCTGGCGCCCGCACAAGCAACCGCATTGCCTCTCCAGATTCGATGTAAGGCATCAGTCGCGACTCGATTTCCATCATATATTCCTCCATGTAGCTGAACGTCGCACCTTCCGGGCCGGTGACGATTACGAAGAAAACACCCCGGTCCTCGCGCGGGGCATATTCCGATGGGATCTGCGTGAAAAGAAACCCTGCACTTGCCAGCACTGCGGCAAATACAGCGACGGAAATCATCGGGTGTTGGAGGGCTCCTCGGAGGGCGCAACCGTATGCTTTCTGAACCCGTGCGAATCCCGCCTCCATAAACCGTGTCACCCGATTCATGGATGTTTTGGGCCTCAAAATCTTGGATGCCAGCATCGGCGAGAGAGTGAGAGCGACGACACTTGAAAACGCCACCGCAGCTGCCATCGTAATAGCAAACTCAGAAAATAAACGACCAATGTCACCGGTCAGGAAGGTGATCGGCACAAACACCGCGATCAATACCAACGTGGTCGCGATCACAGCAAATCCCACCTGCCGCGTGCCTCGATAGGCAGCAACCAAGGGGGTTTCACCCTCCTCGTCCATGCGACGCGAGATATTTTCCAGCACGACAATCGCATCATCCACAACGAGGCCGATGGCGAGCACGAGTGCGAGCAGGGTGAGAAGGTTCACCGAGTATCCGAGCGCGTTAAGAACAATGAACGTGGATACCAGCGATACCGGCACGGTCACCGCAGGAACCAGAGTCGCTCGGAAGCTGCCCAGGAAAAGATAGATCACAAGGATTACCAACCCGATTGCAATCGCGAGGGTGAAATACACCTCCCTGATCGATTGCTCGATGAATACCGAGGAGTCGTAGCTCTGGTTGATCCGCAATCCCTCCGGCAGCGTTTTGTTCATCCGCGCAGCCTCTTCTTTTGCTCCACGAGCGACTTCGATGGTATTAGCCGTGGATTGTTTGACGATGCCGAGTCCCACCATCGGAACTCCATTCCCCTGGAAAAACGTGCGATCTTCCTCGGGACCTCGCTCGACTCGAGCCACATCGCCCAAGCGAAGGAGGTAGCCGTCATCACCGCGACCGATCACCAGCCCCGCAAAATCTTCTGCGGTAAGAAACGCCCGTTTGACACGAACTGTAAACTGCCGCTGATTCGACTCGATTGTTCCCGCAGGCAGTTCCACGTTTCCCGCACGAAGCGCGTCCTCCACATCGGTCACTGTCAATCCCCGGGCGGCCAGGGCCTGCCGGTCCAGCCAGATCCGCATCGAATACGTCTTGGCACCACCCACTCGCACTCGCGCCACACCGTCAAGGACAGAAAACCGATCAACGAGAAAACGTTCTGCGTAATCGGTGAGTTCTGGAATGGTGAGGTTTTCGCTGGAGAGGTTCAGCCACATGATAACGTCATCGCTGGAGTCTACCTTCTGGATATCCGGTGGATCCGCCTCAACTGGCAGGTCGTCGAGAATTCCCGAGACCCGATCCCGGATATCATTGGCAGCACCATCGACGTCCCGTCCGGTGCCGAACTCGACCGAGATCCGGGATTCACCGTCCTCGCTGGAAGACTCGATGGATTGAATACCTTCGACGCCCGCGATGCGTTCCTCGATAACTTCAGTGATCCTCGTTTCGACGACGCTCGCAGCGGCCCCGCGGTAACTGGTCGTGATCGAAACAATGGGCGGATCAATGTCTGGATACTCGCGCAGCGGCAGGCGCAGGAATGATAAGATGCCAAACGTGATGAGCAGCAGCGAAAGCACCGATGCGAAGACCGGCCGTGTGATGGAAACGTCAGAGAGTTTCATCGAGTCGCCTGCGGTGCGGCGTCGAGCATTTCTGTCAGCGACGATTTGCTTGTCGCGACTGCCATGATGCTCACGGGGGCGCCGTCCGTGAGCGTCATATCACCCCGCGTGACTACTTTTTCGCCCGCTGTAAGGCCCTCTGAGATCTCCACTTCGCCGGTGCGACGGGTTCCGATGATAACGTCGCGCCGGCGGATGACTGGTGGACTCAACGATTCATCCAGCACATAGACGCTGTTTTTTGTGCCTTCGGGCATGAGCGCGTCTTCGGGGATTGCAAGCGAGTCACGCTCGTTGCTCAGCACTTCGACAGTCATCAGTAAACCCGGGAGCAATTTGCGGCCAGGGTTGGGAATTTGGGCGCGGACCGTGACCGAGCGGGTGACCGGATCTACCCGGCTTGATACGCTCGTGATTTCCCCCTTAAACGGCTCGTCGCCAAATGCCCGAGCCTCGGCGGTGATCGGAATGCCAGGCCGCAGGACGGGGAGGAACGTGGATGGCACGGAGAAATCGAGTTTCATCACGCTATCGTCGTCGAGGGTAGTAATGAGGTCCCCAGGTTGCAGGAGTGCGCCGATGCTAATATTGCGCAGTCCGACGACTCCATCAAACGGCGCCACAATCCGGAGATCTGTCAGTCGCGATTCGATGGCTCCAAGCCGTGCCCGGGCCGTCTCGTAAACGCGGCGGGCTTCGTCCAGTGATGCCACGGACGATGAGCCAGTACGGGCAAGCTGCTGAGCACGCTCGAACTGCTGTTTCGCTTCGTTGGCGGTCGATTGGGCCTCAACGATGAGGGCTTCCTCCTCGATTGCCAGAAGCTTAACTAATATGTCTCCTCGCGAGACGCGTTGACCGTCATTAAAAGCGATTTGCGTCACGGTTTCAGCCACATTGGCTTTTACATCCACAGACTCGTTTGCGCGCAAGGTGCCAAGCGCTTCAATCCGGTCCACGAACCGGCTCTCCTTGACCTCGGCAACGACGACTGGAGGGGGCGCTTTACGGTCTGCGGCCTCTGCGGGAAACGGAGCCGCTGCGGCAATGACTGCAAATGTTACGAGGCGAAATCGACGATGAAGAAATGCGGGCATAGGTGGCAGAACTTGCACACCATAGCACACTTCTGACGTTGGCATCGGATGGATTGGATCAAAATTTGCTCAGGCTTCTGGCCGTGCCAATTCACTTGCTTGCTCAGGAGTGAGCAGCATCGCATCTTTTAGGAGACGGCAAAATTCTTTTTTAGTCATCTCGTGATGTTTGCCAGGGGCTGGATGAGGGTCCGTGAATGCCTTGTATTGCACACGGAGCCGCTCGAGTTCGACAATGCGCAGGTATTCGTCGCCGCGTTTCCAGACTTGGTTTTGTTCGAGTTTGAGCACTTGGTGAGCTTACCGGTGCAAAACGCCGGAATACAGAAATATCGATATGCAATCTTTGTCGCCGGTATGGCATGCCCGGCTTGAATGGAGGAAAAACATCGACGAGAAGTGCGCGCCCTCCGTGAGCTGCAGGCAGATCTGCGTTGGCGACTGGATGCGCTGGAGCGGAGAATCAATTTGCTGACGGTGGCGTCAGAACCCGTCGGGGGGGGCTCCCAGCCTTCCTTCCCCACCGCTCGTGCCCGTGCCGAGCGGCGTCTTTTTGGCACCATTACTCCTCCGTATTTTTTGGCTGCGCTGCACCGCTTGTCGCAGGGACGTTTCCCGATCAACTCTGGCGGTATGCCCTGGTGTTTGGTGCCGTTCTTATTGTCTTATCCCGGACGGTCGTGCGAACCGCTCCGGTGCAGGTGGGATTCGACGGGACCTATCTCGCACAGGGCCTGACGCGATTGGTGCTGCCTCATTCAGAAATCCAGCAGCCATCAGCTGGCGCTCACCTTTGCACTTTAAAGTGCCACTCTCTTACGACTCAGTATTTTCCGCCACGGCCGAATCCTGCAAGTATTCTCCGGGCTGAGCGCAGTGCTTGCCGCCGGGTATGTGCTGGTAGAGATTTTCAAAGATGCCCCGCATGCCTTGATCACAGGCGGGGCGGTTACCATCGTTTTGATGGGAACTGCGCGGCTGTTTAAGCGCCAGCGCGGCCATCTGAATCCCATCGCTTTTCAGCGGCGGGTAGCTGCGTATGTCGCCCTCACTGAGATCTTGTTGACGACCGTGATATCTAAAGCA
>JBDNGG010000243.1:0-3204 GCA_041689405.1 Terrimicrobiaceae bacterium
CTTGGATTCGACTACGGTTACTCGATGGATTTTCCGTCGATGCTTTGCTTGTGGGAGGCGCAATTTGGAGATTTCGGCAATGGGGCACAAATCATTATTGATCAATTCATCGCCTCGGCTGAATCGAAATGGCAACGTCCGAGTTCCATTGTCCTGCTGCTCCCGCATGGATACGAAGGTCAAGGTCCGGAACACTCCAGCGCACGCTTGGAACGATTTCTCCAGCTTTGCGCAGAGGAGAACATGCAGGTGTGCAACTTTTCCACCCCTGCACAATATTTCCACGGGTTGCGCCGCCAGATCCATCGGGGATATCGGAAACCGCTCATTATCATGACACCAAAGAGCCTGCTCCGCAACGAGCAGGCGGTATCCACAACCGAGGACTTCACAAGTTCCAGGTTCTACGAAATCCTCGATGATCCGGAAAAACCTGGCGCCGACGAGGTGGAACGCGTGATCCTGTGCTCGGGCAAGGTCTATTATGATTTGGTGAATTATCGTAAGGTCAATGACTCGGCATCGAGAGCCGCCATCATTCGCGTGGAACAATTATATCCGCTTTATGCCAAAGAACTGCACCGTGTCGTCACTCAATACAAGAACGCGAAAAAGATAGTCTGGTGTCAGGAAGAACCAAAAAACATGGGCGCGTATTCCTTTATGCTCCCTCGGATTTCCTCCCTGTTTGGCCAATGGATCGACTATGCAGGACGCCCCGATGCAGCAAGTCCCGCGACGGGTTCGACAGCCGTTCACAAAAAAGAACAGGTCGCCCTTGTCAAACACGCGTTCGAAGTTTAATCCCGTTACCACTACCGCATGAGCACCGAAGTAAAAGTCCCCGCCGTCGGCGAATCCATCTCCTCTGGCCTCCTATCCGTTTGGCACAAAAAGGATGGTGAGGCCGTCACCCTTGGAGAAATCCTCTTCACCTTGGAAACCGATAAGGTCTCAAGCGAAGTGAATGCCACGGAATCGGGAACGCTTAAGATTCAAGTCCCCGAAGGCGAAGAAGTGAAAATCGGGCAGGTCGTGGCAACTATTGAAGCAGGCGCGCCTGCCGGTAGCTCCGGACCCGCTGATCCCGAACCAGATGCTCCCGTGGCAACTGCCATAGAAGCTCCCAAAGCAAAACCCGCAAAACGGGATTCCTTTACAACAGCACCTGCGGCCACGCCGTCCCCTGCCCCAGTAGCAACGCCTTCCTTATCGGCAGCCAGGGACGACTCACGCAGCACACGCAAAAAGCTATCCCCGCTCCGCCGCAAGATTGCCACGCAACTCGTCGCCGCCCAGCAGACTGCCGCCATTCTTACGACTTTTAACGAATGCGATATGTCAGAGGTCATGTCCCTGCGGAAGCAAATGCAGGAAGACTTCACAGCGCGACACGGCATCAAGTTAGGATTCATGTCGTTTTTCATCAAAGCCACAGTCGATGCACTCAAGGCGGTGCCGTCGATCAACTCCCGCATGGACGGAGAGGAACTCGTTCAAAATCACTACCATGACATTGGCGTCGCCGTGGGCACCGAAAAGGGTCTCATCGTCCCGGTGCTCCGGGATTGCGATCAGAAGTCGTTTGCGCAAATCGAGCAGGACCTCGTAAATTACGCAGTCAAGGCACGCGAAGGGAAGATTGGATTGAATGACCTGCAGGGCGGCACTTTCACCATCTCGAATGGTGGCGTCTATGGCTCGCTCATGAGCACCCCCATCCTCAACCCACCTCAGAGTGGGATCCTGGGAATGCACAAAATTCAGGAGCGACCCATGGCAATCAAAGGCCAGGTCGTCGTCCGCCCAATGATGTATCTAGCGCTCTCGTACGATCACCGCGTGGTGGATGGCAAAGAAGCAGTGACGTTTCTCGTCCGGGTCAAGGACTGCATCGAAAACCCGATGCGCCTGCTCCTCGGCACCTGAACTCACTCTCCCAAAAACCGAGTTAAATAAAATTTCACAAAGTCAAAAATTCCAACTTTCAGTCCTCACGTTTCACATTTTTCAAAACTTAAAGTTTTTATTACGCACAACGAAAACGATCGCTCTCCGCAAAATAGAGGCGCACTGGGCTCTCCATCGAGGCTCAGGTGAAGCAAGGCGAAATTTTTGAGGTTCTAAATCGTAGCAAACCCAGCGTTCGGCTGGTCCCGGCAGATCTTCGAAAAATCCTTAAGTGGGAAGATCACCTTAGCACCGCTCCTCGTTTCTCTCCACAATCTGCTCATACGATGGAATTAGGCGGTCAAACGCTGGTCATCCTGCATGTCGCCTGCGCTGTCCATCTGGCTCCGAATTGGTTTGTCACTTTCGATACCGCCAGCATGCTCTTGCGACAAGAGTGGGGCAGCGTGGAGCAGCAAAGAGACATCCTTAGGGATCAATACGAATGACCGATCCGGTTACCATGTTGGTGCCAAAACATTTTTCCAGAAGATCACTTTACACCCTGACCCGAGTTTTTTCCAGTTGTCCCGGAATTTAGCTGGCTGGTATTGCCACAACTAAAGCATTGTGCCTGAAACTGGCCTACCCCCAACGAATACGCATTTATTATGAAGCCCACCCGTGCATTGAAAGTTAAAGGACCTAGTAAAGTTCAACCGCGTCACGGTAAATATGTTTACACGTGGGGGGCGGGGAAAGCGGATGGAGACGGCACCATGCGTGCCTTGCTCGGCGGCAAGGGAGCCAACCTCGCTGAAATGACGCGGATTGGCCTGCCGGTGCCTCCCGGGTTCACGATCACGACGGAGGTGTGCGCTCACTACTACGCGCATGGTGCGACGTATCCGGAGGGTTTGGATCGGGAAATTCAAAGCGGAATCGCCGGCATGGAAAAGATCATGGATTGCCGCTTAGGCGATGCCAAAGCGATGCCTTTGCTGGTGTCGGTGCGCTCGGGAGCTCCCGATTCGATGCCGGGAATGATGGATACCATCTTGAACCTGGGTCTTAACGACCGCAGTGTCGAAGCGCTGGCAGCGTCAACCAAAAATGAACGTTTTGCCTGGGATTGCTATCGCCGGTTTATCCAGATGTATGGCGACGTTGTGCTCGGGGTGCAAAAGCGCGAGGGCGAGGATCACGATCCTTTTGAGGAGACGATGCACCAATATAAGGAGCTGCACCACCACGCGGACATCGTGGATAGTGATCTTCGCGTCAATGACCTCCAGGAGATTATTCGACGATTTA
>JBDNGG010000244.1:0-2976 GCA_041689405.1 Terrimicrobiaceae bacterium
GAAGAACCAACCAGATCGCTTGCCTTAATTTCCGAACGGCATTGGGCCTAGATGCGGTTGCTCTATGAGATGCCCTGCACCGGGTAGTTACGCCAGTGCCGGTGCGCTATCAAATCCGGCGAGCGCTTCGGCGGCCTTTTCCCAGCCATCGGTCGTTCTCTCCAAGGCATCTGAGACGCCCGTGAGGTCCCGGTTGATTTGCAGCGCCAGCGCGGGGTTGTCATAAGTCGCAGGATCTTCCAGCTTGGAGGTCAGCAATCTCTCCTCGGTTTCCAGGCGCAGAACTTCGGATTCGAGTGACTGAACCCGATCGAGTAGTGGTTTTCGTAACCGTCCGCGCACTTGTTTCGCCTCGGACTCGGCGCGCTTTTCATCACGGGTTTTAAAGATTCTTTGACGCTCGGCCGGAGCTGCTGGGGCTTGACTGGAGCCCGTTGCGTTGGTGGCAAGCGCAGGGTCGCCTGATACGAGCGCCTGACGCTCCGAGAGAGCGGACGTCTTATCCAGAAAATATTGGTAGTCGCCCGGATACAATTTTAAGCGTCCGCCTTGGACATGCACCACGCTGCGTGCAATGGCCCGGATGAAGTAAACGTCATGGCTGATGAATACCAAGGTTCCTTGAAACTGGGTGAGCGCGCCCACCAGCGCATCGATGCTGGGGATGTCCAGATGTGTGGTCGGCTCATCCATGAGCAGCAGGTTTGGTGGATCGAGCAGTAGTTTCACAATGGCAAGCCGACTCTTTTCGCCACCGCTAAGCACGCCAACCTGCTTGAATACGTCGTCTCCGCGGAAAAGGAATGCTCCCAAAACTGTCCGTATGAACTCCTCGGACATGCCGCTTCGCGCACCGTCACGCGCCTCAGCCAGCACGGTGCGATTAGTCTGTAGCATCTCGGTCCGGTATTGAGCGTAGTAACCCACCTTAACCTGATGTCCGGGATCGCGCACTCCGGCTTGGATCGGCAGCACTCCGGCAAGGATTTTTAGCAATGTGGATTTGCCGGCCCCATTCGGTCCGACGAGCACCATGCGCGAATCCCTTTCGACTTCGAATTCGAGATCTTTGTAGACCACGTGTTCTCCGTATGCTTGCTCGACTCCACGCAGCGCGATGACGCGTTGGCCCGAACGCGCGGGCTGCGGAAACTTAAAATGCACCACAGGCGCATCCGGCTCGGGTGCTTCGATGCGATCCATGCGATCGATCTGCTTGAGTTTGCTTTGAGCCTGGGACGCTTTGCTGGCTTTGGCGCGAAAACGATCGGCGAACTCCTGGAGTTTTTTGATTTCACGCTGCTGGTTGTCATACGCTGACTGCTGCTGCTCGACGCGGGCTTTGCGCTCGGCCACATAGGCATCATAGTTTCCGTTGTACTTGTGCAGCCGCGAGTTTCGGATTTCGACGATTGCCGTGGTCAGACAGTTTAAAAATTCGCGGTCATGCGAGATCACGATAAATGCACCGGAATACCCGCGCAGATACGCTTGAAACCACTGGAGCACTTCGAGATCGAGGTGGTTGGTCGGCTCATCGAGCATCAGAAGGTCTGGTTCGGTGACCAGTAAACGAGCGAGGTGCGCCCGCATCACCCATCCGCCGCTGAAGGTCCGGGCCGGGCGGTCAAAATCACCTTCGCGAAATCCCAGGCCACCCAGGATCTTCTTTGCTTTCGGCTCGAGTGCCTGTGCGTCGAGATCCGCCTGATAGTCCACTTCCACGTCTTCGGCTTCGTCCATGGAAGCGGGGCGACCGGTTGCTAGTGCCAGCACGGATTCCTCTCCGACCGGAGCACTTTCCTGCGGTAAAAATCCGACAGTTGTTCCGCGCTGGACGGAAACTACGCCCTCATCGGGTTGATCCTCGCGGAGAATCAGCGAGAACAAGGTCGTCTTGCCAGCCCCGTTGGGACCGACCAGGCCGATGCGGTCGTTACGATTGATTTGTAGAGAGACATCTTGAAATAGCACGCGCCCGCCAAAGGACTTGGTGACGCTGGAAAGGGTAAGCATCCGTAGGTTATGGCAAAGAACCACACTCCGGTGCAACTGTCAGAATGCCAAAACGACAATCTCATCCAAACCACCCCGGTGCCAGACGGCGGAACTTTTTGCCTAGACGTACCAGTCAAAGAACTTTACCACGCAAGGGATTCTTTGAACCTATATTCACACGATCCCGTGATAATTCTCTAAAGCGGGCCGCGGAAAAGTCGTCTATTCCTACTATGCAAATACCCAAAGTCCTGGTCGCAGATCCTATCTCCTCAACCGGCATTGCCGAACTCTCTCTCGGCGGGCAACTGGATGTCACCGTGCAAACCGGCCTCCCGGAAGCTGAACTCATCAAAATTATCCCGGAATTCGCAGGACTCGTCGTCCGCAGTCAGACGAAAGTCAATGCCGCCGTCCTCGCTGCCGCAACCAACTTGCGTGTGATCGGCCGCGCCGGAGTGGGCGTGGACAATGTGGATGTCGATGCCGCAACGGCAAATGGTGTCATCGTGATGAACACCCCCGGAGGTAATACGATATCGACGGCAGAACATGCGTTCTCGTTGCTTGTGAGCATCGCACGCAGCATTCCGCAGGCAGACGCCAGCGTGAAAGCCGGGAAATGGGATCGTAAAAAGTTCGAAGGAGTCGAACTCTACAATAAGACGCTCGCCGTGCTGGGCATGGGGCGCATCGGGTCGGAAATTGCTCGCCGCGCCATCGCATTCGGGATGCGCGTGGTAGCGTATGACCCTTACCTTTCCTCGAGCAAAGCCCGGTCTTTGCAGGTCGAGCTGGTTGACACGATTGATGAGATTTTGCCGCAGGCAGACTTCATCACGATGCACATGCCGCTGACTGATGAGACCCGGCACATGCTCGATGCACGCAGACTCGGGTTGACGAAAAAGGGCGTTCGTATTGTTAACTGCGCGCGTGGTGGCTTGGTCGATGAGAATGCGCTGGCTGAGGCATTGA
>JBDNGG010000245.1:0-2177 GCA_041689405.1 Terrimicrobiaceae bacterium
CTTCTCAGACTTTAATTTCACCGCCCTTTCGGGCTTCGGAGCAGGAAACTATGTGCTGTTTCAAACCCCAGGGACGATTTCCGGCAGCTTGGGAACGAACACCGGCACGATCAACGGATTCGACACGACCCTGTCAATCTCCGGCAACAATCTGATTATGAACGTTGTGCCCGAGCCATCAACATCAGGCATCGTCTTCTTGGGCGGCGCACTCCTCCTGGCGCTCGCTCGCCGTCTCGCCAACTCCAGAACCGCTGCGAAGAACGCTCTCTAATCGCTCGAGTTTGAAAACACGCTTTAAGCGGGACTTAAGGCAGAACGGCACGCGAAAACCGATCCCCATCCTTTCTAATTCGATGCTTCCTGCCAACGGGAAACCATAGTTTTCCTCACATGCGTTATCTTACTTTCCTCTTCGCTCTCTCGGCTCTTTCGACCGCTCTTGCCGACGTCCACCTTTCGCCACTTTTCAGCGATGGGGCGGTTTTGCAGCGCGGAAGGCAGATTCCCATCTGGGGAAAAGCTGATCCCGGCGAATCGGTGACTGTCCGCATGAATGGCAAAGAGGCCGCAGGGACGGCCGACAGTTCCGGTCGCTGGAGCATCCAGTTCCCCGCGCAGGATGCCGGCGGGCCATTCGATCTGACCGTGCAGGGAAAGAACACGATCGTTCTTCGTGATGTTGTCGTGGGCGAGGTTTGGGTCGCTTCGGGGCAATCCAATATGCAGTTCCCACTGATGACGCTTGATCCCGCTAATCCCGTTCACGGGCCGCAGGCCAAGGAAGCCATCGCCGCTGCCAATGATCCGCTCTTAAGGATGTTTAATGTCGAATTCCACGCCTCACCGGACAAGCCGGCTGATGACATGGCTTTACCCGCCGGCCAATGGAAGGCAGCAACGCCCAAAAATGCTCCCGGATTTTCCGCTGTCGCTTACTACTTTGCCTCCGAGCTCAGAAAAAACCTGAATGTTCCCGTGGGCATTATCCACAGCTCGGTCGGTGGTACTCCGGCCGAAGCGTGGACGAGCCAGCCCGTGGTCGCTTCCCTCCCCGAATGCAAGCCTGTCCTCGATGGTTGGGACCAGTTGATAGCGGCATATCCTGCCGAGATGAAAATCTTTGAGGAAAAGACTTTGCCGGAATGGAAAGCTGCCGCCGAAAAGGCAAAGGCCGAGGATCAGCCTCCGCCCAAAAAAATTCATCCACCGGCTGGTCCCGGTAATCGCAGCCGTCCATCCACGCTGTTCAATGGCATGATCGCTCCGCTCATTCCCTACGGAATCCAAGGAGTTATCTGGTATCAGGGCGAAGCGAACGGCGGCGGCAATTCTCGCGCATGCAGCCCTCTCGTTTACCGGACTCTCTTCCCCGCACTGATCAAGGACTGGCGCTCCCGGTGGGGCCAGGGCGATTTTTCATTTCTCTTTGTCCAGCTTGCGAACATCCGGGCTCCCCAGACCACGCCTGTGGAAAAAGGCACGGAAAACATTCGCGAGGCCCAGATGATGGCCTTGAGTGTGCCCAACACCGGTATGGCGACGGCCATTGATCTCGCCGACAAGGATAATCCGGACGATATCCATCCGCACAACAAGCGAGAAGTAGGTCGCCGGCTTTCGCTCATTGCCTTAGCCACTGTTTACGATCAAAAAATCCCCAGTTATTCTGGTCCGGTTTTGTCAGGTTTCAAAGTCGAGGGAAACCAAGTGCGCCTCAGCTTCACCCACGCCGATGGTGGACTAGTGGCCGCCGACGGAGATCTGATCGGCTTCGCGATTTCCGGAAAAGAAGGAAAATTCGTCTGGGGAACCGCAAAAATCGATGGCGAGTCGGTGGTAGTTTCCAGCGACGAGGTGAGCGAACCCACGAGCGTCCGCTACGGCTGGGCCTCCAATCCAATCGGAAACCTCCGGAATCAAGCGGGGTTACCGGCACCGCCCTTCCGCACAGATACCGACGCGGCCAAATAGGCATGCGTAGGAACTCTCCTGTCCGGGACAACATCGTATTCAGGAGCATATCCAATAAAGCAAAAAACCGGGAATTTTCTCACGCAAAGGATGAAAATAGTTTGCCTTTTCTTCAGTTACACCCCTTGCGTGAGGCAATTCGTGGATGGGCACTAAGACATGTGTACTACGACGACACCGCCGCCGGCTGGGATAAGTTCGCC
>JBDNGG010000246.1:0-13993 GCA_041689405.1 Terrimicrobiaceae bacterium
AGCGTGACCGTCTCGCCGGACTTTGCGGATTCGATTTTCGCCTTCCAGTCCTCAGCCTGGAGGCGTCCACCGAAGCCACAGAGCATCGCAAGGATCAAGATCCCAGACAGGCGGAAGACGTAAGGGGAGGACAGTGCGGAACGTTCGGGGATGAGTAAGCGCATCGCCAGAGGCTATGTTGCCAAGACTGGGCCGTCAAAAAAAACACTAATGCTACACATATACGAGTGTTGGTTTCTGTTTTTTGGTGCCTCCAATTTCTTCCGCGCAACATTCCCCACGGGCAACAGACGGCTTTCCCAGGGGCAATCCCAATTTTTACGGAAGAGTCTTCCTTCCAGAAGACGGGTGTAATTGTCGCTGGACAAAGGGGTCTTCCATATTGACACCGGGCACATCTGAGGCGGCCTACGGCAATGCCACCCATTAGGCAAAAGTGGTTCCGCTGGCCGCGTTGCTGGGAATTCGGGGCGTATAGAAATATCCCGGCTCGGCCCGCTGCCGTCTGAGGATGGGAAGCATTTGCATCCAGGTCGCCCCGCGCCTTCCTCTCCATCGAGCGTCTGGAGGTGCTGTCCCGTTTTGTCGTATCGATGGACCAGGAACGCGCCGTAGCCATCGGCCACCCAGATGGAAGATCACGATCTCTCCGCTGCTTAACGCGGCGACGCCGTGGGTGCGTCCGTTTTCGCTTCCGAGCGGGGAGTTCGGGATGGTGATCCAGTTCTCGACCCAGCGATAGGTTCCCAGCGGAGTATCAATCGCCTTCATAGATTTTTAATTAACTAGGGCATTGCGGGTGGCAACTCTGCAATTTTGTTCTTCTTCTGTATCTTTTGCTTGGACGAGACCGTGCCGGTAAAAGGAGAAACTTACCTTATGCTCAAAACGATTTATCTCATTCACCACAGCCATACCGACATTGGATACACGCACCCGCAGCCGATGGTGCGCTATCTGCAACAGCGGTTTCTTGATGAGGCGGTGGCTCTGGCGGAAAGAACCTCCGACTATCCCGAGGGTGCCCGGACGAAGTGGACCTGCGAGACGTTGATCCCGGTTCTTGACTGGCTGAAAACCTCGAAAGACCGCGAGGTGGAACGATTTCTCGATCTGGAAAAACGCGGGTTGGTTGAAGTCACTGGCAGTTACGGAGTGATGACCCAATGTGCCCCGCCTCGGGCCTGGGAATTTATGCTCGGAAAAGTTGACGAGCTCCGGAGTCGGTTCGGGCTGACGATCCGGTCGGCGATGATGAGTGACATCAACGGCGTGCCTTGGGCGCTTCCCGATTTGTTGCAGGCCCATGGGATCGTGAATTTTTCGATGGCCATCAACGAGCACTTTGGAAAGTCGTCGCTTCCCCGCAGCTATGCCTTTCGCTGGAATGGACCGCAGGGAGGCGTCGTGCAAGCTTGGAATGGGTTTCATTACAACTCAAACCAGTATTTCGGGATTCCTTACGATATGGACTTCGCGACCACCGAGATCGCTGCGCTGGCAGCATGGCTCGGGAAGCGGAACTACGACTTGGAGTTTTCGTCCTTCCAGGTCACGCGGCCCGACTTCGTGGACAATGGCGGTGTCGATGTCCGCTTGCCGGATTTCGTGCGCGAGTGGAACCGGCGCGGTCTGCTGCCGAGACTGGAGATTGTGACGCTTTCCGGTTTTTTGATGCAATCGGCGGCGAGGTCTTCGACGCGGCGAAGGAACATGCTGGAGAGTGGACGGACTTTTGGAATTTTGGCGCCGCGTCGACCCCACATGAGGTCAGCATCAATCGCCGGACCTACCGGACGCTGCACGACGTCGAATCGCTCGCCGCGAAGCTCACGGAGGGTTCCCGGGAGGACATTGGCGAAATGGTCGAGTCCAGTGTGGAGAATGCGGCCCTCTACGACGAGCATACCTGGGGAGCGGATGGTTCGGTCACCGACAGTTCCTGCGACTCCTCGCGGACCGGACGACATTACAAGGCGCACTTCGCTCAGGAGGCGGATACCTTTTCCAAGATCGCTCGAGCGGAGGTTCTCCGCAGGGTCGGAGCGGCTGTCGTCGATCCGGTGCCCGGGAGATCCATGATGATCGCCAACACTCTCGGGTGGTCGAGGACGGAGACGATCGAGATCCCGGTTCCCTGGCTGCGGCGCGATGTGGTTCCGACGTTGGCGCACCAGCACCGCATGCAGATGCTGCCGGTCGCTTGGCCGGCGGAATCCGTGCCGCTTCCGACCGACCTGGTCCCGGCCCGGTATGTGGGGGCGGACGCTGTGCGAATCGAGGTCGGACTGGATGCCGACTCTCAAAAGCGCCTTTCGGTCGAAGACATCTATGAACGCGGAACGCCCGTCATCACGACCGAGCGCGCTGGTGACGCCCGCACCGTATCGAACCAGCATTTTAGCGTGTTCGTCGCGCTGGACGGTGGGATCTCTTCAATCGTTCAAAAATCCGACGGGCGCGAATGGATCAGCCGATCCCCGATGGTGCCGGTGGGCGTGCCGCTCCGCGAGTCGCCGGTCGAGGGACATCGCAACGCGATCCATCAACACCCCGATTACACCCGGTTCATGGGCTTCAAAGGGTTCTCCACGGATTGGCAGGCGGATCGGGTTTCGTGCAGCCCCGGGGCGAGTTGCACGATCCGCGAAGCGGCGGGCGTGGTCACGCTTCGCCAGGAACTGAGTTCGCCGTTTGCCGATGGCGGGTTTCTGGAGATCCGTCTCGATGATTCCCGTCCGTTGATCGAGCTGACGGTCGGGATGGATTTCCGCTGGGATGAGCGTCCCTGCACGTGGTATTTGCCCCTGGAGTTCGCCCTGGAGACGCCCGTGTTTGATTACGACAATTGCGGCGCAGCAATGCGGCTCGGGCGCGATCAGGTGCCCGATGCCAACATGGATTTCTTCACGGTGGACCGCTGGGTGAAAATATCGGACGCGCAGGATTCCGTTCTGATTGCCCCGCTGGACACCCCCATCGTGAGCCTGGGCGGATTGACCTTTGGTCGCATGACAACCGCACCTCCGAACGGCGCCCCATGCTTGCGGCTTGGCTGAACTCCAATTACTGGGACACGAACTACGCCGCATCTTTCCAAGGGCGGATGGCATATCGCTTTGTCATCCAGCCCGGTTCCGGGGGCATTGATAATGGCGCCGCCAATCGCTTCGCGGAGGAAGTGGCGCACCCGTTCATCGTTCAACCAGTCTCCTGTCCGTTGTAATTCCAGCCCGTCATCAGAATCGCTTGCCCTTTATGAACCGTTCCCGGTTCCTTACCAAAAATACGCCGCAATACACCCGTCAACTCAGGTTTAACTTCGAAGAATATTTCGCCGATTGCGATTAACGTTTTGATTCCGCCGAGAATATGCTCGGGCAGATCTTTACGGGCCCGGGCTATCACACCCGACTTTCCGCGGGTGTTCGGTTCCATCCCACGGTGCACGCGCTGGAGTATGCGGTTCTGCTGTTGAGGCACGTGCCGACTGCGTTACATTCCCGCGCCACCGTGGACGCCGCGATCTAGTAAAGTAAGGAGATTGCTATCGACATGCGCCACATTACCGACGTGGCGATTGTGGCTGGCATGGCCTTGATTCCCTCGGACGCCGCGCCTCCCGGGAGTTTTCCTCAAGTGGTCTCCCGCACGGATGCGCGCACGAGCTGCGAATGGAAAAACAAAGGAAAAACGCTGCACATCGAGGTTCCGCGGTCGCCCGTGCACTACCTTTGGACCACGGGTTGGGAATTTCGAGACGCCTGATGTGTTGATACGATTAGAGGCATTGTTGCTTTTTCGCTGATTGATGTCAGGCATTTAATATGGTTTGTGCGGTGAGATCGAGCGGACAGTTCGGATGCCATTCCGCCTCGAAGACGATGTCTTTTTTTGGGGACTGATTCTGGAGGCCCTGGCTGATGTGATCGGCAATGCGACGCGCTGCGGCCTGCCAGTCAATGCTCACATGATCCAGCATCACCGTGGGAAGTTGTGAGCAGGGGATGGTCACTTTGCGCATGGTCATGACCGGGCGGGCGGCCATGAGTCCCAGCATGGCATCGGGAGCCCGGAGGCAGAGCCAGGAATAGAAGAGATCATCATCAAAGACGACCCCGCAATGAGCTTTCGTGGCCAGTTCTTCCAGGAGTTTCCCAAAATTATCTCCATCTTGCGGCTGCTTGAAGGTAAAGGGCATACCAATGGTTTGACTGATCCGCTCGAGACAGTGGCTCTGGGTGGTGGACATTCTGCCCCGGGGAACGATGATCTCGCGAATCCCGCGATGCTTCACCCAATGATTCAATCCGCGTTGCAAGGCGGCTTCCCAGTTCATTCGAAAGACGGTTCCCGTAAAGGACATGGGCTGGTCGAGCAGCCCAACAAATGGGAGGCCCTGGTCGCGGTGACTAAGCAGGAGATTGGTGTATCCCGGAATCGGACAATGCCAGAGCACGTGACTGGGATGTGTTTGAACACCCGATTGACGAATGCGGGGATCAACTCCTCCGATTGGCGATAGACACGCGGGCGACCGTGTTGTTGGTCGTCTCCTGCGCAAAAATGCCGTTCTCTGCGGCGTTGACGACGGCCAGATCGCTCACTGAGGAATCCGAGTTCAGGACGAGGCCGTTCTTTTTGCCCGTGGCGTCGAGGATGGTTTTGTCATATCCCGCGCCCTTGAGCGCCACGCCCGCAGGTATCGCCAAGTCGCCGATCTGGAAGGTGCCCGCAGGCAGGGAGATCGTGGCTCCGGCTGTGGCCGCCTGCAACGCGGCGAGCGTCTCGGGCGGCAAGGGGGCAGCGCCGAGCGATTGGCCCAGGGTGGCGGTTAGCAGGATGAGGCCAGCCAGAATGGCGCGGGGGCGATAGACAATTCGATTCATGGTTCTTTCTTTTTAAATTAACGAAGCGAAAAAATCTCATGCGGCTGGCGATCACGCAATATAAACACATTAAGCACGGATTAGGGTCCGCCGAGCGTTTATGCGATGGCATCTTCATGTAAAACACCCCTCCTCTGAAGCGCGGAGACGCCGGATGCCGGGACTGTAAGCGGGTCTCCCTTCAAAAGGGGGTTTAATGATTGGAAAAGCCCTGTTTTTGCGCGATATTGAGTAGAAACTTTTGATCGAGATGGCGATACTTACGACCAAACATTGTCATCTATGCCCATCCCTTCAAAATATCGTGATCTTTACTCTTGGAATGAAGCGACCCTCTGGCTCGAGGGCGCGGATATTTCCACGGAATACGTTCAGGCAAACGAGGAAGGCAGAGATTTAAGTTCCGTCGAGTCACGCTTCAAAAAATTGCTCTCTGCTAAAGGGGATCGGGTTTGCCCCTGGCACTTTGTTTTGCTGGGTGGGCAGAAGAATCCCGCCTGGTTGGATGCGTGTTTCGAATTAATGGACCAGGTCCAGGCCCTTCCGTTCCGTCCGGATTTTCCCTGGAAACAACCCAACGACCTGCCGGGAATCCGTCGGCTCCGCGGGAAAGCTCCCTCGATCCCCGCATGGAAAGATTCCCATAAAGATTATCTCCAACGCCTGCATGGGGGCTTGGCTGGCCGCATTGCCGGATGCATGCTCGGCAAGCCGGTGGAGGGATGGAAGCACCAGCACATCAGGGCGCTGGCCTCACTGACTGATCGCTGGCCGCTGGAGCGTTATTTCCGCCTCCTCACCCCATCGGAGCAGCGTGCGCTGAAGAAAAAAGGTCACCCCGAAGGGCGCATATTCCAAGCGCACACGACATGCCTCGAAGACAATCTCGATGGCAGCCTGATGGATGATGATATCAACTACACTGTGGTTGGCCATGAGGTCATCAAAACCTACGGTGCGGATTTTCGTCCGCATCAGGTCGGACTCGTTTGGCTGAATCAACTTCCCATCCTCACGACCTACACTGCGGAGCGCGCAGCCTATCGCAATCTCACGAATGGAATTTTACCCCCGCTCAGCGCATCATTTCGCAATCCCTACAGGGAGTGGATCGGGGCTCAGATCCGGGCCGATTATTACGGCTATGCAAACCCGGGCAATCCTTCCCGCGCGGCGGAATGGGCCTGGCGGGATGCCTCAGTAAGTCATACTGCGAACGGCATCTACGGAGAAATGTGGGTTGCGGCCATGCTCGCCTCCGCTTACAGCGCGGACGACTGGTTGACTATCATCAGGAGCGGACTTGCACAAATCCCAAAGTCCTCACGCCTGCACGCGGCGGTAGAGGAAATCATCGCCTTTCATGCTGCGGGAAACTGTTTCGAAGCTTTCCTTAAGAAGCTCAGTGGCGAATGGGATGGAGACAACTTTCATCACTGGGTTCACACAATCCCGAATGCCCAGATTGTTACAGCTTCGCTGCTCTATGCTGGGGAGGGTTATTCGCGAGCCATTGGACATGCCGTGGGTGCGGGGCTGGACACCGATTGCAATGGTGCCACCGTGGGTAGCCTCTGGGGAGTCCGTTATGGATACGACGCCATCCCCCGCCAGTGGCTCGATCCTTTGAAGGACCTCTGCCGAACAAGTATCGGAAACGTCCGCGAAATCTCCATCGCTCAACTCGCCCGTGACATGTCGAAAACCGCGATCACGGTGCACTAAACGTTTTTTGCAGACTCGGCATGAACAAACCACGACAAATCAAAACCCGTCTGCGCTTTGATCCGGTGAAGCTCCCTCCGGAGTATCCGCTTCTTGTCAGCAAGCCTTTCTCCCAAGCCGATCAGCCCATTGAATATTTGCATACCCACGATTGTCTGGAACTGGGTTTTTGCTTTCAGGGATCGGGGATTTTTGCGATCGGGAGCAAAGTGCTTCCGTTTCGTGCCGGCCAGGCGATCTTCATCAGCCCGGACGAACCGCACCTGGCACAGAGTTCTCCCGGCACAACCAGTCTTTGGCGCTGGGTTTGGCTCCACCCGGACAGACTGCTCGACCGACAAGAACCCATGACTTGGACGGACCTTGGCGTGCTATCCGGACCCGACTTTTTGAATGTCCAGACCGGACACTCCGCAGAGAGCGTGCGACGGATCGTTGAAGAAAATGATTCCCGGAAATCCGGGTGGCGGGATCTCGTTCGAGCGCAGCTTTGGAGCCTGCTGATCGAACTCCGTCGGCTCCGGCCTCCGCAGGTTTTGCCACATAAACCCGGCGGCGACTTCGCCCGTCTGGCACCCGCTTTGCAAGTCATGACAAAAGACCATTCCGATGAGCTTCGGATGGGTGATCTTGCTCGTCTCTGTTCATTGAGCGAAGCTCAGTTCCGGCGAATTTTCCGCTCCACTTTTGGAAGATCCCCGCTCGCCTACCTCACCGAATTGCGCCTTCGTATGGCAGCTACACTCCTGACCCAAACCGGTCGATCCGTGTTGGAGGTCAGTGAGAAGACTGGCTTTCCAACCTTGACAAGTTTCAACCGTGCCTGGCGCAGAACCCACAAAGAAACGCCTCGGGATTGGAGACGCCGAATGCTAAGCGTGATAACTTCCTGAGGCCGTCAGCTTATGGCGTTCCGCGCTTAACTTCTTCCAGAGACGGAATCGATGCCGCTGCACCGGCTCTCGTTACGGCAATCGCTGCCGCTTTGGTGGCGAGGGAAAGAGCGTCACGAACCTCGCAGCCCATGGAAAATTGGGCGAGAAAAAACCCGAGAAATGTATCCCCTGCGGCAGTCGTGTCGATTGCCTGCACGGGAATCGCCGGAAGACTTCCCGTATCGTTCGGCCCGGCATAGATAACGCCCGAAGAACCGAGTGTCAGTATAATCAGCAGCCCTGGATAGCGCTGTCGGAGCAGGGAAAGAATCCTTTCGGGCTCGCTCGCCGATGCCAAGGATTGCCCTTCGGCTTGATTGACAATCAGAACATCCAATACGTCCAGGGGCCACCGCGAAACCTCGGTTGTCAGAGGCGCGGGGTTCAAGGCCAAACGCAATCCAGCGCGCTTTGCCAGCAGCAGACTTTCAGGCACCGCGCTCGTTTCGTTTTGCGCAAGAAACCAGTCCCCTGGCCCGGCCTCAGTCATTGCGGTTTCGACGTCTTCCGTCGTCAGCGAGCGGTTCGCTCCGGCATGGATCAGAATCGAGTTCTCTCCTTCCGCGCTGATTTGGATGATCGCATGCCCGGTCGGTTCCTGAACCGATTTCAAAGCCGACGTCTCGACGCCTACAGAGCGTAGCCCCTCGCGCAAGGATTCCCCATCCGGTCCAATCGCCCCCACATGGTGAACTCTTGCGCCCGCCCGCGCGAGAGCCCAGGATTGATTATAGCCTTTGCCGCCTGCATGGGTCTCCACCGATAGACTCGCAAGGGTCTCACCAGGTCGGACAAAATGTGGAACCTGATAGACATGGTCGATGTTGACCGAGCCGAGGTTAAAAATGCGAGGATTGGGCATGACAGTTAATGGAAGATAAAGTGCGGGTGAAAAACAAGAAGGAAAGATTCCTTAGATTGATCACCTCGGGAAGTTTTTCAAGCGGACCAAACGACCCAGTTACAGCATCCGTAAGCGCAGCATTGGGGGCACTATATCGTTCCAAGGTGCAGGTGAGAGGCAGGCCGTGCGGGCTCACCTTCAGGGTGGCTCCCTCTGGCGGACGAAAGTCGCCCGAAGTTTCCTGCAGTCAGCAACTTCCTCTCGGTGGTTCTATTCCCCGTTTTAGTTTAAAACCTTTACCTCAGATCTCATACACATCGGATGCGATTAAACACGAAAAGGAGACGCGATGTGATCCCATTTTTCCTGCGCCTCCGGAAGGCCGGAATTACTCCAGTCGAGCAAATCCGCTTTGAAAGACAAAATGTTGCACAAGCTCATCCTGATTAATCAAAAATAACATACCTTTTGTGTCCAGAGGTTCCCGGTAAACGTTGCTCCTGCGGCTACTATTCGAACGTGGCTAAAGCACCCGCTTCCTTGACATTAAACGTGCCGTAAGTTGCTGGCCATGTCAGCAATTTCTGCAGGTCAGAGCCAGGCTGGTCATTGTCATTGATTAAGAATCCAATCCAGAAAGATCCGCCAGGGCCCACTGTTTCAAGAAGTTTTGGATCTTCTCCTTGCAACGCTAATTCGGGCGTCAATGGCACCTCGAATTCCGTAACGATCACTTTAGAATCGGACAGATCCACCCCGTAGATTGCTTCGACGAACTGGCGCTCTTCCACGTCTTTAGCATTATCGAGAACTTTGATCGTTCGTGGGGCCTGCTCCGGCGTGAAGATCCGATCGGCCGTCGCGACGACAAACTTATTTCGGTAAACAACCGGACCTTTGTCTCTCGCAACGCTCACATTGAACTTAAAGCCTTGCATAAAGCCATTTAGTCCCATTTCGATGCCATCCTGAAGATAGAGCTTATCTATTGACTGGTGCATCGTAACCACATCATCAAAAACAATGGTCTGAACAAATAGCGAAGTGCCATGGTATGCGAGGCGGACAATGGCACTGCAATCTTTCGGACCGGCAATATTCGCCGTTCCCGTCTCTGGCGTGATGATGGCCGTGGGCGCGATTCCCGCATCCCGCCATTTCTGTAAATTGCCATCCATGACAAATGGTTTATCCAAGCGGCGTATTTTCACCTGAGGCTTTGGCAGTTCGACGGTTTTGATGGGTTTCAGATCCGGCGAGGAGGCAAACTCTGCCGCTTCTGCATCCGCGATTTTCACCGGCACCGTTTGGCGTTTGGTTTTTTCCATCCCGGTAATGGCAAACCAATGAAACCCATTGGCTGCATAATCACCCAAAATGTAATAGGGCTGGCCATCATTCCCCATCCAGGCTTGTTGCTGCTGCGCGTGATCCGACCACATGCCGTGCCAATGAGATTCCTTCGGCATCGAGAGAACGCCTAAGCCCAGACCGTCGTTGTCCATGACCACATAATCGCACTGGGTGGTGGTCATCCCCATAATCAGGTTATGCTCCGGAACGGACTGAACGCCTTGGGTTCCTTGCACACTATTAAATCGGAAAAGCCACCGGAAAAGACCCTCCTTGTTGAAACCTGCGATGTCGGTTCCTGCACCATTCGCAAGGCCGGTCCCTCCGGATGATTTTAAGGCAACCGCGGAAGCGTAGCCGCCGTCTTTCATTGGGGCAATCTGCACCGTCCGATTGAGTTCCTCCATGGTCTTATAGTCGTAGGGGGACGGCATCACCGACGTCGTGCCGTCAAAGGTGCACGGAACGATCTTTCGGTCCACCCAACCATACACCGGATACATTCCGGTCGGATCCATGCCAGTCATGGGAATGATCTGAGCGGTGGAACCATTTCCCGCCGGGCTGGTGAAGATCAGATCCCCTGTAAAACCCCATGGATTTCCTTGATAGCGGTCCCAGGGAATCCCGATCATCGAGCCGTCCGGATTACGGAGTTCGATTGCGGTGTCGTTGGCATCAATCATACCGTCTTTCGAGTCATCATGCTGCCCGACCAATGTGGCCCGCTTGGAATCCGCATAATACAACGAGACAGGCACGGCCGCTTTTTCGTCAAGACGAACGACCAACAGACCCATGGTGCGCTGCTCTGGAATAATCGGCCCTTTGACTTGCAGCTTTCCGTCGGCCGTCTTCCCCGGATCTCCCACAATGACTCCGTAGACCCCAAAGTTCTTTCCCCCGGTGGAGAAAAAATTACGAGGAGACCGACCCTCGTATTCATACAAAGGCAGGTCCCAGCGCGTGTCGGGCTGCCAGTTTTTGTCCTTGGAATTCATCTTGATGTTGTAGCGGCCATCAATTCCCCAAATCCGCACATCCGTATCGCCGGCAAAACGACCCAAGAGGTTATGCTGGCCCCAGAATCCCAAACCTTGTTTTTTCAGCTTTCCATCTGCGCTCCAGAACGAAACCCGGATATCGTCCACCACGGCCACCTCACCACGGCTATTCAAGGCCACGTGCATTTTTGAGGCGGGAAGGTTGGACTGCTGGAACCAAAACCGCTCCGGCTTCTGAGGTCCGAAAGGGCCATCGCCGGAGCCGATCTCCTGGACTAATTTGAGATTTGCAGGATCTGAGGCATCATAAATCTGAACCTTGCCGGTCTTCGGGGAAAGCACGGCCAGCCGACCGTTATTGGCGGATATCCGGGTGATGCCCGGCATGGGCGTCACGGTTGCCTTAATGGCGCCGGTCAAGGGATCAAGCGCGAGAACTTTGTCGTCAGCACCAATGGCCCAAAGCACTCCGGTCTTCGTGTCCGCCGTGACAGATTTTGCGCCGGGGACGGCAAAAGATTCGGTAAATTTAGGATCGGCCGCTTCGCCGAAATAGATTTTCCCCTGCACGGGGTCGCTCACAAATAGCCGACTGCCTGCAAGGGCCATGCCGTAAGCCTCCCCGGAAAAGAGATTATCAAAAATGCGATTGCTGGTGTTTGGGGCGATGGGTTCAAGCACTCCTGTCTCCAGATTAATCTTGCGCAGATCATACCCGGCACCGGCCACGGGTTTTTTTTGGAGATAATATAAACTCGTGGCGTCGACCGCGGCACCGACATTGCCGATACCGCCCGGTAGGATCCAACGGTGATTCTCATATTCCGCGTCGAAGGCCCGGATGCCCATGCCGTTTTCAAACGCATTCTGCAAGATGTAGAGGCGATCCTGGGCATCGAAGGCAAACATTTCCTCTGGCCAGGACCGGCTGTCCGCCAGCTTTCCCGTAGGATTGAACGTGCCAGCGAGACCCAAATACGGATTGGTCAACTGGCTCTCCACCACGCGCACTTCATAGTCTCCGGTCGGCAACGGACGATTCCAACTGTCCCGAGTGGGCACCCAGAAGTTGTGCTTGCCGACAGGCAGGGGCATATTCTGAAAGAGTGCCGCCACTTGAATATTGTTTGCATTGTAAAGAGCTGCACTTTTCACCCCGTCTGCGGAGGAGATGGTGAAAGTGCCGTCGGGCTTCCTCGTCTGCGGAATAGTCACTTCAAAGACACCAAGATCCGTGTTGGCGTTGCGCTTTTGGCCGACAATATCTTCGGCCGGTGCGACAAAATCCCCGAGCTTTACTGCACCCCAACCAGAGGTGGTCGCGAGATCCGGCGACCAAGGAAGCGTGCTGACTGGCCGAAAATCCTCTTTGGCCGCATCGGCAAAATCAACCGGCATCGTGACAGAATGTGCGTCAAATCCCGTCAGGCGTTGCCAACCCGGCAGCGATGTTCGGGATACTTCCCCCTCAAGCTTGCCGATGAAGCTGGCGAAATAGAGATTATGGTCAAGCCGCAGGTTCTGGTTATTAGCGGAAACCATGACTCCCGTCGGGCTGTTCACAAACAGGTTGTTGAAGACCGCAACATTTGTATTTCCTGAGATGCTCAGTGCGATCGCCGAGTTGCCGACAAAGCTTGCGTTGACCAGGCTTGTTGACTTGCTGGTCGCAATGATCGCTCCCGTGCGATTATTATTGATAATCACATTTTCCACCCGGCCGCCGTCCACACTTTCGAGGAGTAGCCCGGTCAGATTGCTGCTCAAACGAAGGCGGCTAAGCGTCGGTTGAACCGCCGCTTTGACGGCGATGCCATTTTCCCCCGCATTTTGCACCGAGAAATCCGCCAGCACGGCCTTGCTCCCGCCGGAAATTAACAGGCCGTTTTTGAAACCCTTCGCGTCCAGCGCCGTCTTCGCGAATCCCGCCCCGCGCACACTGACTCCATCCGGCACAGTCAAGTCGCCGGCCTCATAAGTGCGGGCCTCCAGCGTAATCACATCGCCCGGCTTCGCCGCGGAAAGTTTCGCCTGCAGCGCCTCGCGGTCGCCGGTCGCAGCCGAGAGGGACATCACCGCGGGCATGGCAAAAGCGGCCAGCATAAGCAGGGCCATTCGCTTTTGTGCAGAGAAGCCCCCAAGCCAGAACGGGCGCAGGCGGATTTGAGGAGAGGAAGGAGGTGAAGACACGTGCGGAAGAGTTCGGAAACAGCGGCGATGCATAACGGAAGACTATAATTAGATTGCGGAGTGGGCATCGAAAAGAAATTCACATTGATAACACAATCTGTGACTCCCGTCAGTCCCTGCCAACCAGGCACCCCGTCCGGCTATTATACTGTTGGCAATGTGTTCTTTTCGACAAACCGGGCGAATGTTACTAAAAACTTCCACCTCGGACTCTCAACATTTTATGTCTATCAACTCCTTTGTCACCATCACCCCCAACGGCCAGTTTTCCCTGGATGGCCGCCGGTGGTATTGCAATTCCTCGATTTATTATGGTCATCGCCCGGGGGCCATGCTGGACTGGTTTGAGGATTCGGTTTGGAGCTTCAACCAGCCGTTGCTGCAACGCGACTTTGGCTGCATGGCTGACCTGGGCATCAATCACGCCGCCCTGTTTCTGAGCAATCAAATGTTTTTCGAGGCAGGCAAGCTACTCGCCAAGGGATTTGACCGCATGGACGAAGTGATCACCACAGCGAAAAATAACGAGGTGCGCATTACCCTCTTCTGCGGTCCGTTCCTCGACACCGAAGAGGAGTATTTCCGCATCACCGGGCGGAAATGGGAGCACGGCAATCGCTGGCTGCCTTCTTGCAATGAGGCCCTCTTCGACGCCTATGTGCAACAGATGCGTCCTCTGGCGGAGAGATATCGCAACGAACCGGCTGTGCTCGGATACGGAGATCGCATTGATCGCTTCCACAAAGGCTTCGACAACATCACCATTCCCCACAATCTCAAGGACGAGTGGACGGCCTGGCTGAAACAGCGCTACGGCACCTTCTCAGCGCTGCTGGAGGCCATGGGAGGCCGCGACGCCTTGGAAAATCGCCCGACGGATTTTCCGGATGTCCTCCTTCCGCAGGAGAGCAAGTTTAATGCCTCGCTGCAAAACCCGCTTGCTTTCGACTACATCCTTTGGCAAAAAAAATCGATTGGAGAGACGCAGGCCCGGTGGGATGCCGAGATGGAAAAAATCGCTCCAAACCAGGTTTTTTGGACCCCGTTCGAAGG
>JBDNGG010000247.1:0-6113 GCA_041689405.1 Terrimicrobiaceae bacterium
CGATGATTTTTGGTTCAGGAAACTTTTCGCGTTCAGGTTCTGGTGTGGGTTCCGGGTTGGCGATACCCTTTTTCCGCATCGTTTTGGTGATCCGCTCGGATTGTTTCTCCAATTCTTTGTGGCGTGCTTCGAACTGCTCCCGGTCGCTCAGGCGTTGGAGGCGCGCTTGTTTGCGTTTTTCCAGCCAGTCGCGGCTCGCGGCGATGGTGAGCTTTATAAATCGGATCGGGTGAAACCCGGTGACGAGGATCAAGCTGGCGAGGTAAAGGACAATGAGGATAATCGCTGAGCCGACATCTCCCACCACGTTCGGGAAGGCACGCCCTCCGAGATAATATCCAAACCAACCCCCGGGTCCCTCGATTTTGAATGCAGATTTCCACCCCGTGAGAAAATACGTCTGCAGATGCAAAAGGCTGGCGCCACACAGGACAAACAATACGCTCCAGCCGAGGCGACTGGGCAGCGCGAAACGCTCCAAAAGCAATTTTGCGGTGCCAAATCCGAAGAGAAGCACAGAAATCAAATACGACGCTGCGCCAAAAAGAAAGTAGAGCAACCCTGCAACAAGGACACCTGCGATTCCGATGAAATTCCCGGCTTTCGCATTTTGCGGAGTCACGGAGCTGAAAAACACCCAGCCTGGCACATCGGCGGGATCATATGAGACAAGCGCCAGGAAAAGTAGAATTCCCGCACCTATGAGCACGATACCTGTTACCTCGTCGAAACCTGATTTTCCTGATTTTGCCATGCGCGAACCACCACGTATCGCAGAAATCCCAGGCTCGGCGCAAGGTATTGAAAATCTTCCGTGAATAAAATACGCCCGTAGTCGGTCTCAAGTCAGCCATCGGCGGTGAAATCCCACCCACTCCAACACTAAGAGAGCACACGCGCCAATCAGCAATGCCTGCCAAAGCTGGGGGAATCTCCCGCTGGTAGAGACTGGACCCGATAGGGCATCGGGAGGCGATTCGAATCGCAGATTGGATTCGCCCATTGAATCCGGATTCACCGCCGCACCGGTTGGCACACCGGGGATGGATGTTTTCGAATAGATTCCCGCCCGCTCAGGTGCTTGACGGCCCGCGATAAGCGTTGCGGGCGTCTCCAAGCCAACCAGCCAGCTCAAAGTATTGCTTACAAGCAAGGGAAATGCCACGCGCTGAGGGAGGTCTGAGTCAGCGGGGTCCCACCCGAGCACCGCACTCCGGCGAGCCGGATCAACAGGGTCTTGGTAAGTCAAAATTAGGGCATTATCCCCGGATGCGATGACCGTTTTCCAGCCCGCTCCGTCAGGTACTTTCATCGCCAACGCGGATTCCACCTGCAACCCATCCAGAGTGATGCCTCTGAGGAGCGGGCTTGTCTGGTCGGTATCCGTCGCTGCCGGATTGACCAATGGCGGGGCGCTGTTGCTCCACGGGGTCACCCCGACAAAGAAAAAATTCCCTTCGATTTGTATTCCGTCCGCCATCGATGCCGGGATCCATCGATCAAAAATCACGGCTGGAAATGCGGCGGCGAATCCAGGTTGCCACGCTTCCGGGCGCAATAGCTCGAACTCGATTCCCGCGTCTGCCGAAACGGCCTTCTCGATAAATCCATCGTCGGCGCTCACCAGTAAGACCCGCGGAGAAGCTCCCGTGGAGAAAAGGAGTTGTGCAACATTATCTGCACTCAACGCATCCGAAGGAGCTGTGACTTTTGCTGTGAGGATTCCACTCTTCGAGGTGCGGAGACTCTTTGTCGGCAGGGAAAACGTTCGCTCGAAGGAGTTGTCAGCAGCAAGCTCGGACCTTGCGACATCAATCAACGTGTCATCCAGCCGGAGTTCCACGTCCACCGGCTGGCCAATCGCTCCGAAGTTGGCAATGCGTAAAAAGACATCCGTCATTCCTACCGAGTTTGAAGAGGGGCGTGCGGCAAATGCAGTGATAGCGACGTTATCCTGTCGAGATCCCAGTCCGATTACAGAAACATTATCCCCTGCGAGAGCGGGTGCTTGGCGATCTGTAATAACAGCGATACGGGCATCCGGTGCGGCATCTCTCACGCTTAGTAGCACCTCCTCGAGGTCTCCACCCGCCTCCGTCGCTTCCGTCCGGGCAAGAGCCTCGAGGAGCGGCTGCGGACGATTGGAAAAAGGAATGACAGCTCCTCCCGGGAAGACCACCAGCCCGATTCGATGTCTGGAATTGGCTCGCGCTGCGATTACTTCCGCCTCCGAACGGGCGCGATCAAAGACCGTGCGGCCATCTCCCGCTCCGGCCTGCATACGGGCTCGGGCGTCCAATACTACCAGCGTGGAATGCTCGCGGAACCACCACGCGCTGTCAGGTCTCGCTATGGCAAGAATAAGCAGTAAAAGGATGATCAGACTCAGCAGCAGCGCGAGGAAGTTTCCGAGTTTGCCGATTCCCGGTCTGTGCTTCTGTTGCAACTCGGTGCTAACCCAGAGAAGCAGGGACGGCACTACCAGCCGCTGCCGCCGACGCCGCAATAAGTGGAGCAAAACCACCAATGGGACCAATCCCAGAAACGCAAATGCTGCGGGAAACCAAAAGCTCATTGGCTGAGCACTCCTGCCTCAATCAGCATCCGGATCGCAGCGTCGTCATCGAGAGACGCATCAACGCGTGCAAGCGGAATCCCACTTTGCCTTGCCCAATTTCCGATCCTCTCCGACCGGGCATCGACATGTGCAGCTAGGGTGCGCCTCGCTTCAGGTCCTGAATCGAGAGTGATTTCCCCTCCCGTCTCAGCATCGACCAGCAGGAGGTTACCCGCGGGTAGTGAGTTCGGATTGAATGGCTCAAAAAGCTCCACCATTGCAACATCGCAGCGTCGATGAAGCAATCGGCGCAGCGGTTGCTCGAACCCCTGAGAATCTAAAAAATCACTGATCACAATGATAAGGCTCCTGCGCGGAGATGCCGCGGCTACTGCATCCAGAGCCGCGCTGAAAGAAGTGCCTTCCCCGCTAGGCGGGATTCGATCCAGCCAGTCCAGGAGCCGATAAAACCGGCCCCTCCCGCGCATCGGCTCTGAAAAACAAGCCAGTGTGTCGGCGAAAAACCCGACGCTTACCTGCAATTGCCCCGCGAGCGCCACATGCCCCAACGCCGCCGCCAGCCGCCGCGCGAGGGCAAGCTTTTCCACACCCTCAGCCAGCGCGGTCCGCATCGACGCGCTGCAATCCACGAGGATGCAGACGTGCATATCCTCCTCATCGTGAAACAAACGCGTGTAAAGCCGATCCAGGCGGCCGTAGGCATTCCAGTCGAGCATCCGCGGGTCGTCACCGTGCGCATACGTTCGGTGCTCCGCAAATTCGACACTGGCCCCGGTGCGTCTGGCCATGCGATTGGCGCGCAAGCGCCCGCCCACAGGGCGACGCGTCGCCACTCTCAGGCGGCCCAGCGCACGGAGAATCCCAGCGTCAAACCACATTCGCACATTTTCGCCCATCGATCGACGTTTAGCATGGCTTGACAGATTTGCACAGGTCGATAGCTGCCGAGACATCGCTTCGCTGTAAAATTCTTGAAGTTTAGCATTGCATCCAGGCGGTGATCTCATATTGTTCCGAGTTCCTTATGGCTAAAACATCCTGGCTTGAGCGTAATAAACGCAAGCGCGCAACCGTCGAAAAATACGCAGAAATTCGTGCAGAATTGAAAGCGAAAGGCGATTATATCGGCCTCTCGCAGCTGCCTCGTAATGCGAGCCCTACCCGGGTCGTTAACCGGTGTTTGATTACCGGTCGGCGTCGTGCTTATCTCCGCCGCTTCAAACTCTCCCGTATCACTTTCAGAGAACTCGCATCGTCCGGCTTGATCCCCGGTGTCACCAAGGCGAGTTGGTAACCCGCCGCCCCATGGGTTGAGCTGGATTACCAGCCGCCCGGGCGGCCCCCCCAATTTGTTTTCGGGGTGGCTCTCGCAGAGGGATCATCTTATGCCGATTTACGAATACGAGCCGCTCGAAGGCTCTTGCAAAGTTTGCAATGGACGCTTTGAGCTGAAGCGGCCCATGGATCGCGACCCACTCACGCACTGCCCGCTTTGCAAAAAGCCGGTGCGCAAGGTGGTGTCGCATACCACCACTCCCCGCGCATCCAAGCCCATATCGGTTTCGGACGCGAAGAGCGCGGGGTTTCAAATCCTTAAACGTCGCGACCATGGCGCTTACGAGAAGCTCTAGCGGAGCACGCGGCGCCGGATATTCCTCCAAAAAATGGCGCTGCGATTTTATTCATGTCTGATATGATTTTTCCCCTGTTTGCCATGGCGGCAGAGGCCCCGGTAATCGAAAACTGGGACAGCTCCAGCTCGATTTTCCTGCGCTTTCTTGCGTTATTGGCACTCGTCCTACTAAATGGATTTTTTGTCGCCGCCGAGTTTGCACTCGTCAAGGTGAGAGCGAGTCAAATCGACCCCTTGGTTGAAGGGAATGTTAAAAATGCCGCTCAGGCGCGCAAAATCGTAGCGCATCTCGACGAATACTTGTCCGCTACCCAGCTTGGAATCACGCTTGCCAGCCTGGGACTCGGCTGGTTGGGCGAGCCGTTCCTTGCGGCGGTTATTGAGCCGTTTCTGTTTCGAGCGGGGATTACCGCCCCGGTCGTGGTCCATGGCATCTCATTTATCATCGCATTCGGAGTTATCACATACCTCCACATCGTGCTGGGGGAGTTGGTGCCCAAGTCGCTCGCCATCCGTAAGGCCCTGGAAATCTCGCTACTGGTGAGCCGTCCACTACGGTTATTTTATCTTCTGTTCAAACCGGCCATCTGGTTTTTGAACGGCAACGCCAACGCTCTCGTCCGCCGGGTCTTCCGCATTGAGCCCGCCGGGGAATCTGAACTCGTACACAGCGAAGAGGAGCTTCGTGTGATTCTTTCCGAAAGTCAAAAATCCGACGAAGTGTCCGCGATGGGGAAAGAGCTCGTCATCAATGCCCTCGATCTCAAACATCGTATCGTGCGGGATATCATGACGCCGCGAGGCGATGTGGTCTTCATTAATATGGATGAGCCGTTTGATGATGAGTTGGCCCACATCATCGAATCCCGGCACACCCGCTTTCCTATTTGCCGCGAACATCTGGATGGTGCGCTTGGGCTGGTGCACATTAAGGACTTGCTCGCGCTCGTCCACGCTGGAAAAGGCAGCCTCATGGACATCAAGCGCGAGGTGTTGCACGTCTCCGAGATGATGCCTCTCGAAAAGCTCCTCCGGTTTTTCCTTACCCGCCACGCCCACCTGGCCATCGTCGTCGATGAATACGGCGGAGCAGTCGGGATTGTGACCCTCGACAACGTGATCGAAGAACTCGTCGGGGTGATTCAGGATGAATTCGACACCCCGGAGGAGGATGTGACCCACATCAACGAATCCGAGTTTGAGCTGGAAGGCACCCACGCTCTCTACGAACTGGAAGACAAGCTCGATGCCGATTTTGCCAGTGCAGACGTCACGACGATTGGAGGATACATGACCTCCCAACTCGGACATCTCCCGACCATGGGCGAATCTGTCCGAATTGAAGATTGGGTTGCCACCGTGACTGATTGCGATAATCGACGAGTCATTCGTGTGAATCTAAAACGTGATCCGCTGCCAGTTCCCGATAGCGAGGGTGAGAATGCTGTCGCCGAAGCATCGTGATCCGGTTGGAGACCTAAATCTCGGTTGCACTGAATCAAAAGAAAACTTACGCTTTTCTGACCAAATGAAATTTCCGAGCGTTTCCCGTTTCCACCTGCTGGTTTTGCTGGCGTGCTTCCTCGCGCCGTTTCTGATCCCCGACGCGGTAGCGGAATCCCGGGTTTCCAGTCTCTATTGGGCACCACCTGTAGCCACGGAAGGGGGCAAGAAGACGGATGAACTTTTGGGATTTATTTTCATTCTCACTGCAGCCATCTTTTTTCTCACGCAGTCCGTGTTTATTTACTATCTCATCCGCTACCGCCGTCGCGCAGGTGTTAAAGCACATTATTGCCATGGAAACAATGCGCTCGAGATTGTATGGACTGCTCTCCCGACGGTTGTCTTTTTAGGTCTTGCGATTTGGAGTAACCGGGTTTGGGAGGAACTCACGCAGCG
>JBDNGG010000248.1:0-22524 GCA_041689405.1 Terrimicrobiaceae bacterium
CACAAGGTTGGCTTCCGGCGTCTCGATGAACAGATGATAGTGGTTGCCCATCAGCACCCACGCATGCACTCGCCACGCCGTCTTTTCGTAGGCCTCGGAAAGCGCCTGCAGGAAAAACCGCCTGTCGTCATCGTCTAAAAATATTGCCTCGCGGCGGTTCCCGCGCCATGACGTGATAAAGCGCCCCGCCGTATTCGATTCGCACACTTCGAGCCATCTTTCCAACATCTCTCTGCCTTCCCATTTTGTCAAGATTTGCACACTGACCCCTAGTTTCCCGGGCGACCCAATCCGGAATCGTCCCAAATCCTAGCATGAGTGCCGCTGCAGCAATGCTCCCGCCGGGAATCGAACCCGGATTTAAGGTTTAGGAAACCTCCGTTCTATCCGTTGAACTACGGGAGCTGGACGCGACGACGCTGCCTTGACGCGATACGGTTAATAACCTCGGGACCAAAAACTGACAACTGGATTCCGATCTGCGGCGGGTATCGAACTGCGAGACTTTGGCATGGTCAACCCTTGATCCAAAGGGGACGCACAGCGTCGCAGTAGTAGCATCCCGCACGCTCCGGCACCACTGTCGTTTGGTATCGATGGGAGCTATCGGAATCTGATCCGATCCATCGGTATCATTCTGTTAAATTCCGTTAATTCTGTCAGAGTTATACGATATTCATGAAATGGTCCTATCGTATTGCGCGCGTCTCAGGCATTGACGTCAAAATCCACGCTACCTTTTTACTGCTGCTTGCGTGGTTTGCTTTTTCCTTTTACCAGACAGGCGGAACTAGCGCGGCGCTGCATGGCGTGTTGCTGATTCTCCTTCTTTTCACCTGCGTGCTGTTGCATGAGTTTGGGCATGCCTTTGCGGCACGGGCTTATGGGATCCGGACACCGGATATCACGCTGCTTCCTATCGGCGGAGTGGCGAGACTGGAGCGGATGCCGGACAATCCGGTGCAGGAACTCGTTGTCGCGGTCGCCGGGCCCGCAGTGAATGTGTTCATCGCGCTGGTGCTGTGGATCGCGCTGGCTCCGCAGATCAATTTGGATGATCTCTCCACGCTGGATCGTCCGGGAAAAAGTCTGCTGCTTCAGCTGCTATCAGTGAACATAATGCTGATCCTTTTTAACCTGCTCCCGGCCTTCCCTATGGATGGTGGCCGGATGTTGCGCGCGGTGCTGGCCATGCGTATGGATCACACGCGGGCGACGACCATTGCCGCGCGCATTGGACAGGGAATCGCTGTGCTTTTTGTGATTGCGGGTTTTTTCGGCAATCCGTTTCTGATTCTCATCGGGTTCTTTGTATTTATGGGGGCGCAGCAGGAAGCGAGTTATGCTAAGATGAAATCAGCGGTAACAGGATTGCGCGTCGCGGACGCGATGATCACGCGATTTGCGTCACTACCCGAAGATTGGACGATCGCTGCGGCAGCAGAAGAGGCATTGCACGACACGCAGCCGTTGTATCCGGTGCTGAACTCAGGCCTCCAGGTGACGGGCATCGTGCAGCGCAATGCCTTACTAGCAGCGGCTGGCCCGGAACATGGCGCGGATCTCGTGCGGACGATCCGGACGGAGGTCCCGCTCGTGAATGCTGGGGCGAGCTTCGGTGAGGCGTTTCAGCGGATGCAGGACACCGGGAGTGCCATATTGGTTGTCGTCAATCCGGCTCAACAGGCCGTCGGTCTCATTAGTCTCAATCTTCTGTCCGAGCGCAGTCGGATGAAGTGAACTCCGCAACGAAGAGGAATTATTCCCACTCGATGGTCGCCGGCGGCTTACTTGAGATGTCGTAAACCACGCGGTTGACTCCATTGACTTCATTGATCACGCGGGCGGAAATCCGCGCGAGGATCTCATACGGCAGGCGCACCCAGTTTGCTGTCATGCCATCCTGACTCTCCACAATACGGAGTGCGATGGTGTAGTCGTAGGTGCGTTCGTCGCCCATAACACCGACGGATCGCACGGGTAGCAACACTGCGAAAGATTGCCAGACTTTATAATACCAGTCTGCCGTCTTCATTTCCTCAATGACGATGCGGTCTGCTTCGCGGACGATGCGCAGCCGCTCATCGGTAATCTCGCCCAGGATGCGAACCGCGAGCCCAGGCCCGGGAAACGGTTGGCGTCCGGTAATGTTACGCGGGAGGCCGAGTTCGGCCCCCACTTTGCGCACCTCGTCTTTAAACAATTGACGCAGTGGTTCGACGAGTTGGAACTTCATCCGCTCGGGAAGACCACCGACATTGTGATGGCTCTTGATCAGAGCGGCGGGATTTCCGGAAATCGATACACTTTCGATGACATCGGGGTAAAGCGTGCCCTGAGCCAGGAATTTATACCCGTGGCTGCCTTTGACAGATTTTTTCAGGTCCGCAGCGGCCTGCTCAAATACTTTGATGAATTCATTGCCGATGATCTTCCGTTTCCGCTCGGGATCAGTGACGCCTTTGAGTTTTTTTAGGAACCGTTCAGAGGCATCAACGACCTTGAGTTGGATTTTGAAATGATCGCCGAAGAGCTTTTTGACAGCCTCCGATTCGCCTGAGCGGATCAGCCCGTTGTCGACAAAAATACACGTCAGTTGGTCGCCGATTGCCTGGTGCAGCAGCGCCGCGGCAACGGAGGAATCCACGCCGCCGCTGAGACCTAGAATCACGCGATCCCCACCCACTTGAGCGCGGATGTCCGCGCACGTGCGCTCGACAAACGAGCCCATCGTCCAATCCGGCGCGCATCCGCAAATCCGGTGAACAAAGTTTGCGAGGATTTCCTTCCCGCGCGGGGTGTGATGGACCTCCGGGTGGAACTGAAGTCCATAAATGTGGCGTTTCGAATCCCCGATTACGGCGTGAGGAGAGTTCTCTGTCGTGCCCATGGGAGCGAATCCTTTTGGGAGTGATGTGAGTCGGTCCCCGTGGCTGTTCCAAACTTCGAGCGAAGCGGGAAGCTTGGTGAAAAGCGGGCAGGCGCGGTCCGCACGGAGTTTGCCCGGGCCGTATTCGCGGTGCGACGATCGCTCGACCTTGCCGCCTAATGCGCGCGCGATAATTTGCATCCCATAACAAATCCCAAGCACTGGAATTCCGAGCGCAAAAATCTTTTTATCCACACGCGGCGCATCTTTGGCATACACACTGGCAGGCCCCCCCGATAGGATGATACCTTGGGCACCTGTCGCGCGGATCGCTGCCGCAGTGGTGGAATAAGGCAATATTTCAGAAAACACACTGCACTCGCGCACGCGGCGGGCAATGACTTGGGTGTATTGGGATCCGAAGTCGAGAATAACGACCTTGGACGCGATCACTGATGCGTCGGACATGGAAAGATGATATGGGTTGGCCGTGCGAAACAGCGCGATTAATTATACTCAGGACCAAAGGTGTCAGCGGTTGGATTGTTGGGAACAATCTGCCCGCCGCCTTGAATGCCCTGCTGAAATTGACGCCCCACATCGTCCGTGGACGTCTCGGCAACCGCGCATCCGCCAAGCAGGATGCCTACGCACAAATAGCACAAAGTTAGGGCTGTTTTCACCGTCTGAGAATAGAAACTTTTTGATTTATGGCAACTCAGATATCTCCTGAATTGTTGATCGATGCGTATGCGCGGGGATTTTTCCCTATGGCGGTGGCAGGCGGAAGCATCCAATGGTATTCTCCGGACCCGCGCGGCGTTATCCCACTGGATGGATTTCACATCCCACACGGCACCCGCAAAATACTCGCCGACCCGGCCTGGGAAGTGCGCCTGAATACGGCATTCGAAGAAGTCATGCGGTCCTGCGCGGATCGTGCCGAGACATGGATCGACGACCGGATTATTAGCATCTATGTCGACCTCCACCGACGCGGCTTCGCCCACTCGGTGGAAGTCTGGCGGGACGGACAACTTGCGGGCGGGCTATACGGCGTGCAACTCGGTGGTGCATTTTTCGGGGAGTCGATGTTTCACCGTGTGGGCGGAGCATCGAAAGTGGCCCTGATCGCGCTCCATCGGATACTTGTCACCGAGGGGTTTAAGCTTCTTGATATCCAATGGACCACGCCGCACTTAGAAAAATTTGGCGCAGTAGAAATCCCAAGCCGAACGTATCTGCTACAGCTCAATGACGCGCTGCACTGCAAAGCAAATTTTCACGCTGGAATTCCAGCCGCACCCTAACCGTTCGTCAAGACGACTTGGTAGCTACGATCAAGTATTGAGCGATTTGCGCATCGACTCCACGCATCGTTTCAGAGCAGGAACGGGGTCATCCACGTCAGCTTCATATTCGATCACTGCCATGCCATTGAAATTGGCCTCCACCAGCGCCTGCGCAAATGCGGGAAGGTCCAAATTTCCGGTGCCAACGACGACGTCTTTCCATGCGGCGTTTGGTTCAAAAACGAAGTCCTTAAAATGGATGCCGTAAACAGATCCGGCGAACTGTTTGACCCATTCGACAGGGTTTCCGCTGTGCGGGCCGATCTGCATCGCCCATGCAGTGTCGATGCAAAGACCGATTTCCGGTCCGCCAAGTGCGATCAGATGCTTGATAACATCCGGAGACCCACCAAACATGTATCCCCCATGGCAGTGCAATCCCACCCGAATCCCAAACTCCCGACTCCATCGGCGCACCTTGGGAATTGCGGCTTGAAACGTATCCACTCTCAAATGGGCGGAGATGTGTTTAGCCCCGGCGGCGGCCGCGCATTCAAACCAAGCGCGCTCGCTATCATCGCCAGTGAACGTCTGAACACCGAGCGACACGATCTCGACACCCGCGCTCCGGTACACCTCAACCACGTCTGCGAAGGCGACCGGGTCGGAGAAATCCGCGTGCACGGCGCAGAGTTCGATTTTATTGAGGTCGATTGATCTGACCATCGCCGCCACGTCCGGGTTGTCTTTGAACGCGCGGAAACAGTAGCTCTGGACGCCGAAATCTATGGGAGAGGATGGGATTGTGTGGGACATAGGGTGCAATAAATTAAAGATTAATCGATGTCCCAGTCTGCGAGGATTCGGCCAGGGCGTCGAGGATACGTTGCACGGTGAGGGCCTGCGCCATGGTCACGCACAACGGCTCGGTCCCATGCAAATGGTTGATCAGGTTATGAAACCGATCCCCGTGCGCATGGGCATTCGCGGCGTGCGGATTTTCCAACGTGTAGTAGTTTCCGAACGTATCATCGCGCCGAAAGATCTTGTCGGCATAAACTTTTCCGCCCGCTTCGGTGCCGTATAATTCGACATCCACACGCTCGGGTTCCTCGGCAAATCGCGCCCACGACACATCCAGCGACACGGTTGCTCCATTGGCCATGCGGATTTGGCCCGAGGCGAAATCCTCGACTTCGAATGCGACATCCGACTTCTCGGATTTCCCCCAGGACCCCTCGCCGAGACCGCGATGGCCAAACTTCCCATACGACGATCCAAAGGCGCTCACCGGTTCAAAGTTATCCATCACATACAGACACAAATCGAGCACATGGACGCCAATATCATACAGACATCCGCCTCCAGCCAGGTCCTTGCTCCCAAACCACGTGCCGAGTTTCGGAATGCCCGACCGGCGCAGCCAGTAAGCTTTTGCATGATAGATCTCACCGAATGCCCCATCCACAGCCAACGTGCGGAACCGCTGAGATGCGGATGCAAAGCGTTGGTTCATCCCGAGCGTGAGGACCCGACCGGTCCGTTCTGCGACCGCTACCGCCTGCATCGCCTCTCCCGCGGACATTGCGAAGGGCTTTTCGAGCAGCACATGTTTTCCTGCCTCCAGCGCGGCGATCGCCAGCGGGACGTGAAATTTATTCGGCACCGCAATGTAGACCGCATCAATTTCAGGATCGGAGAAAATCTCCGCAGCATCAGCGACTGGCTTGGCTCCCGGAAACGCCGCGCACAATTCCTCCCGTCGCTCCCGGTTCAGGTCCTGCACCGCGACCAAGCGGCCCGATGGATGTTCTGTGAGCTTGCTTGCGCTCCAATGCGCAATTGCGCCGGCGCCAATAAATCCAAAGCGAATAAGAGGATGTTCCATTTGTTAAAAGATAGGTGTCTATTGAGTTTTATATCGCATCGATAAGATCTCAATCGTTATAACTATAGAAATCCTAGGATTTGATGTGAAAAACCTTAGCCCTCCGAGGGAACTCATCAATGTCACCCATTATCATCAGGCGGCGGGGGTTCATCCTCTGCCCCGGATGATTCCCCGTCACCACGAGTGCGTTGAGTTGGTTACCGCTGGCCGTGGATGGGTGCGGCAGGGTGACAACTGGATCGAAGTCACGGCGGGCGACTTAATCTGGAATTCGCCAGGCGACCAAACCATCGGCAGGAGTGAATTCGGCGACCCCTACCGCTGCCTCGCGGTAGTGTTGCGCGTGGCCACGCCGCAGGGTCGCCAAATCCCCAGGTTTTCTGCTTGGCCGGATGTGGCTGCGGCGAAGAAGTTCACTCGCGAGGTAACCGACCTGTTCCTCGACGATTCGTTCGACCGGACGTTCCTCATGAATTACATCGACGCGGTATTGTATATGCAGGTGTGTCAGCACGCCGTCGCGCGGCGGGTCCAGCGCTATACCCCACCCGTGCGCACCGCGCTGGATATCATGGAAAGTCGATTTTCACACCCGCTGCTTGTCGAGGCTGTGGCGCGTTTGGCGGGCGTATCATCCCCGCATCTGCACGAATTGTTCCGTCACCAAGTGGGAGCGACACCTCATCAATGGCTGATTCAGCGCCGAATCCGGGAAGCGCGCGAACGCCTTGTGCGCACCACAGACTCCGTGAAAGAGACCGCCCACGCGTGCGGCTTCAGCGATGCATCGAGCTTCACCCATGCCTTTCGGAAATCCACAGGCCTGACCCCATCCGCCTTCCGCGCACACTATTTCCCAAGCTGACACGATAACGGCCCCGACGCAGCCGCGGAGGGGGCATGAAAATGCGGACATGAACGAGGTTTGCGCCAAGGACGCAAATCACGCCAAGGATTAATCCTAAAAACCGCAATGAATTCTCACACGAACGCTTTTCGCTGTGTTGATTGGATTTCTCTCCCACGCCTGCATCCCGAATTTTAAGCTACTGGAAAGTCAATCACCCTGGCGCACCTCGCGTCCTTGGCGCGAGCCCACCGACAACAAAATAGACGACAGGAAAAAGGCACCGCGCGAGGTGCAGGAATTGGGTGCCTCGCTCACCGGCAAGGATGCTAATGGTGAACCGCTCACGGGGCACCAGCATGCGGTCTTTTTTCTCCACTTTGAAGGTAACGAAGCAACGCGGCTCTGCGCGTGAAGCGAAAAGCCCTTCACCCACCAAGAGCAAGTGGCGATGCTCAATGCCTCGAATAGTGAATTGAGCATCACCTACAAAAAATCATCGTGGGCCGCAAATCTCATGCCGCTCGATAATCTCGTCCCTCCGCCTCCATCCATACAACAAAAACCAAGTCACTGTTGGACAAGCATGACGCCGCATGTCCGGCCCCGACATGTTTTCGGGCGCAGCGGCAAAGTGACAGCAGGTGAATCCATCGAAGAGCAAATCGCCGAAGAACTCGCTAGCCGAGGATTGCCCATCGCAGAAGTAATCGCCGAAACAGATTCGGCTCGCTGGGTGAAAGTCCACCAACCACTTCGAACCCGCGACGGTAGCAGCAACGACGACAAGCGCGGATACATCCTGCATCTCAAGCCTTCCCGGCCAGTGAGAGGCCCCGTCTTTCTCGGACACTCCGCCCACTTCGGCCTTTTCGTTCCCGTTCAGGATACCCTTATTACCGTTCCCGCAGCTCATGATGCGGGATTGACATTTTGATGCGCATCTTTATGCTTTTAAGAAATGAGGACCACTTTAACCATCGACAACGAACTGTTCGTTGCCGCAAAGAAAATTGCCGCTGCTTCTTCCTCCACTTTAAGCCAGGTAGTGAACGACTATCTTCGGCTAGGCCTTTCAACTTGCACCAAACCACCGAGAATTACCCCCTTTCGAATGATCACCTTTCGTGGGGAAGGCGCGCGCGCTATCTCAACCACACAGATTGCAGAATTTCGGGATACAGATCTTCCGGCTCTTTAACTCGTGCAAATCCCCGATATCAATATCCTCGTCTATGCCCACAGGGAAGAATGTCAGGAATACGCAGCTTACCACCAGTGGTTCTCGGAGTTAGTCACTAGTGGAAGACCTTTCGGTCTCACTCCTTTAGTGGCAGTAGGGTTTGTTCGGGTGGTGACGCAGCCCAAATTTCCCGGCGGCCCAACCCCCGTATCCCAAGCACTCGCCTGTATGGATCTGCTCCGGGAGCAACCGGGCTGTGCTTGGCTCTCCCCGGGACCCCGACACTGGGAAATCGTCTCTAGTTTTTGCCGACAAACCTCCGCCGTCGGAAAGGCAATCGCCGATGCCCAACACGCCGCTGTGGCCTTGGAACATCAGGGAATTTGGTGCACGCGCGACACAGATTTTATGCGGTTCAAGCCGCATGGCTTAAATCTAAATCTTCTGAATCTTACTCGAACATAGATGAAAAAATGAGGTCGAAAAGGGGGCAGTTCTTGCTTCCTGCTTTTTTGAGCCGGTTACTTTTTTTTCGGACGGAAAAAGGGGCCAAAAAAGGGTTGGCCCGGGGGATTGAGGGAATTTGAAATTGAAAGAAGATCAAAAGACGGGGCTGTCCTATGACATTACATTCATCACTTCTTCAGTTGGTAAATATAGCTTGCCAAGGGGCTTGGAGAACCAGCGTAGAGTTGCTGCGCGATCGAGGCAAATGTCATGGTAGTTTCTTTTCGGAGTCTTTTTGCAATCTGCGCCTTGGCGGCATCCCAGTTCCCCAAGCAAACGACCCACCCTCAGCCATGGCTTCCTCTTCCGCGGCGTTCGCAAATATTCCCCATAACTGCTCCAACCATAACTCTCCAACGCAGTGCCTTTTTCGACCAATGCGGCCCGAATGGGATTTAAATGCACATGGTCACACACCGCCCGCAGATAAAAATCATCCGAGCCATCCACCAACAAAGATTTGTAGCGTCCAGAAAAGAAATGTCCCCTCACTCGATGACGAGAATTGTAGCGTTGGATATATGTTCCCAGGAAGCACTTCATTCCAGCGACCAGCGTTGGTTTATGCGTTTCCATGACGATGTGAAAATGATTTCCCATCAGGCGATGCGCATGGATTTGCCATTCTGCTATTCTGCCTTCTCACACGCCTGGCTCAGCGTTTTAAGAAATCTTTCTCTGTCCTTGTTATCCTCGAAGATCGGCTCTTTGCGATCCCCTTGGCTCATCACCTGATAGATCGCTCACCATCGGGGAATTCAAAGCCCGATTGCCCGAAGCCCTCGCTCTTGTTAAGAAGGGCGAGTCTGTAGTTGTCACCTACGGGCGGAACAAGCGACCCGTTGCCGTCTTCGGTCCACCGCCCGCCGCACCTAAGCGTAAATTCGGCCACCTCGCAGGCAAGTTTCGTGTCACTATGAGTGCCGATTGGGAAATGACCGAGGAAGAGTTTCTCGGCTCATGAAGCTCCTACTTGATACCTGCGCTCTGCTGTGGGCATTACAAGATGCCGGACGCTTCTCGGCATCGGCTCGGCGGGCGCTGAAAGACACAAAAAATACGGTTTCTGTGAGCGGTGTTTCGTTTTTGGAAATCAGTCTGAAATCAGGTCTGGGCAAACTACGCCTCTATGGCACCGAGCCCGAGGATATTCCGCGCTTCGTCGAGGAGGCTGGTTGGCAGATTTCTCTACTCTCAGCCGATGTTGCCGCCAGCTCTGGACGGTTGCCACGCCCGACTGAACACCGCGATCCGTTTGACCGCTTGCTCGTCTGGAGCGCCATCCGTGAATATTTTGTTCTCGTATCCCGGGACAACGCGATGCAGATCTACGTCCCTCATGGCTTGAAAATTTGCTGGTAGGCCACCCGAGCCGCGCCGGATCTGTCCGGGTGTGTGCGCAGAGCGCAACCGCGTTGCGGTTGGGATTCGTGGCGGGACGCGGACCCAGGGTAGCGCGTGCCGCGCAACTTTGGGCTGGAGGTCGGAACGTCGTTGGCGTAAAGAAAAGCATCCGGGTTCCAGCCCGCCTTGTATTCGATGCGCTCACCCTCCACCTGCCGCTGGCGGAGGAGGTTTTCCAGGTTGATGGGAAGCTTGGAGGTCATGGTCTTTATTCCCACAGGTATTTCTCATCCCACGTCTCGCCGTGCCTGCGCAGCAAGGCGCGGAGTTTGTCTTGGAAGGATTGCTTTTTGTGGTGTTCCTCCTGGTTATCGATGTAGGCGGTTACGGTGTCGATGTTGGACACGCTAACGGAGAAACACCCGCATCCGCTCTGCCAGAAAAATCCGGAAACTGAAGATTGGGTTTTCAGCCAGAGGGTCGATGCGCGTTTCAATTCCTTGGTCCAGTCCGCTTGTGTGACAGCGCGTCCCAACCGTGCAAGGACATGCACGTGATCTGCCGCGCCGCCCACACGAAGTGGCGCGCATTCGAGTCGTTTGGAAATCTCACCGAGATAACCATGCAACGATAGACGTAATTCACGATCCGATAGGAATGGCCGTCTCTCTTTCGTGGAGAAAACCGCATGAACGTAAACGGCGGAAAGCGATCGAGGCATGGTCTTATCATATAATGAGGTTGGCGACCCATGCAATTCCAAGCCCAACGGGCTTGCGCCCTCCAGCCCAGGGTTGGCCGAATGTAATGTGGCCTACCCTGGGAACAGGGTTGGTGGCGTTACGCTCCGGCAGAACTAGCGGACTTGTTACTCAGAATCCGCTCGGCAATCCGCAACGTGCGGGTGGTCGAGATGCGAATGCGCAATTTTCGACGGAGAATGGAAGCATTACCGCATTCCCATTGAAACGATGACGCCTCACTTCGTATATCACGAAGTGATTCGCATGCACCGACAGTGCGAATGAATTCGAAATCAGATTTAAAATACTTGGGATACACAAGGCGTATAAGCGCTACCACTGGAACCACATGCCATCTAACGGATTTCCGAAACAGTGAGGCGTCAAAGCTCTGCTCAGGCAAATTAAAGCGTTCACAATAACCATGTTTAAAAGTTTTCGAGTCTTTCATAGTTTCAGTCGCAGTTCGCCCTGCAAAATCCCAATCGAGCTTTACCTGTAATCACCTTCGATATACAAACAAATTTTGGGTTCTTCGCTGTTTTCGGTGGGTGAGCATGTTCAGTTAAGACCCGGAGGGTCCATTAGGAGATTAGCCGGAGGTGCAAACCCTGAGCTTTCTACAGATCAACCCTTATCCTGCATTTTATAATGATTCAACCACATCTCATCTGCGCCGAAGCCGTTGCCGGTTTGCATTGGCAGAAAATATGCCCCGCAACGAGTTTCGGTAGTTGCCACCTACTGGCCGTGACGGGGCGCGTATTCTTCGGCTATCCGCGCGGACGCGGACACCCCGGGCCGAGGAGAAAAGAATTAAAACCATGAAGGACATGAAGAGCATGAAGGTGCAGAAAAAATCTTACTCAGCCATCTCTCCCTTCATGTCCTTCATGCTCTTCATGGTAGAAAAAAACGGGTTGGCCTCGTCGGAAGTCAACCCGTCGGCAAACAGCGCAAAATCCCGCTCATGCCCGGCGCGCTCGGTGTCCTCCCGCAAGCGAGTCGGGCAGCGAGTTCTCAATCCGCCCTGTTGTTTCCCCCTCCCTTTGCGTTAATTGTTCTTCACCATTCTACCCAAAAAGTTGTGTAGAAAGCTCAGGGTTGGCACCACCGGCTAAGTTCCGCAAGCCCTCCGGGCTGACGAAGTCGTAACCCCATTGGAAATAGCGAAGAACCTCAAAATTGGCTACGGAGTCCCGCTGCTCAATGACTTGCTTGATAAATTCCTCTGTTAGCGCGGTCGCAAGCAGATTTGCCCACCGGGGATCGGTGTCTTCGACCGTGACAACAATAACCCGTGTGCCTTCTGTTTGATCGGCACCAGCCATCCAGCGAATCCGGTTTACCAATTCTAAATCGTTAAAATCCTGACCATCCTGCCGCGGGGCAATGAATTCGGGGCTTTTGTCCAGACCGGAAGTCCGGATGGTGTGGGCCAGCAACTTGGTGCTCTTGAACGAGTCGACCACCGTATGCATGAACTCCCGCGTCTGGATAATCGCCCCGCTCCCGGATTCGAAGTCGATCGGAAGACTTTGGTCAGGCTCATAAAGAATCGTTGCAGTGGATGCGTAAATCTTCGGCTGTTTCTGGATATACATCACCGTGAGAGCCGTATCGAGAAAGACTATCTTCAAAATACCCTAGATATTGCGCAGGGCAAGCCGGAGGTAATGACTAAAGTCCACTGTCTGTGCGGATGGTGCCGAATTAACCCCGGTTCTAAAGCTGCGCTAACAGCTCCATCGCCGAAATCTTTTCCCCACCTGATGTCATAGATCGTGTCGTCGGCTTTCATTCGAAGATCACGAGGATGAATTCATCAGGTCACCCAGCGGCTGTCTAACATAGGAGAACTGATCAGAGAGCTGGAGAAAAATCTCGATCAGTCTCGGATTGAAATGTTTCCGCCGCATTCTGGATCACATCCCGCGCACGCTCCGGGCTTGTGGCTGCTTTGTAGCAGCGCCAAGTCGACAAAGCATCGTAGGAATAAGTAGGAACCAGCAATCGCCCGAATTCGGGTAACCAACGGGATCGGGTCGCATTGCAAGCGGTCTGGATAGCCCGTGCCATCCCATTTTTCGTGGTGATGCCAGATCACATCGTGCGCGAGGCGCAAAATTCCTGATGCTCCAGAGAGTGCAAAATGTTTTGCCTCATGGACGGGATGCATTTCAATAATGCTAAACTCCGTCTCCGTGAGACGGTCGGGTTTCAATTGGATCGCATCTGGAATGCATGTTTTCCCGATATCGTGAAGCGCGAGCGCATCTGGAAAGTCGGCAAGAAATTCGGGAGTGATCTCCGCTGCGGTAGCCGCGATCGGGCTGGTCGTAAGCGCTTTTGCCAGATGCGAAGAAAACTTCTGGATTCACGTGATGTGTTTCCCGCTCTGATCCTCGGGCCCATCTATCATCCGCGCGATCTCTACAAGGGAAGCGCGCTCGGCGATGGCGACTTGACTGAGGCATAGCTGCAGAGAGGGACTATCGTCCCTTAAGCGGCATGGTCGTTGCCGTCGATACCGTTCGCCGTTTACTGCGAAACGCGCATCGGCATGATGACGTAGAGGAATCCGGACGATATCTCAATGACACCAGGGCTCATTTCATCAATCAACCGAAGCGACACTTCGTCATTCGGAAGCGCCTTGAGCGGATCCATGAGGTAATCGGGATTGAAAGCAATGGCGAACTCGGCGCCTTTGTATGCGACGGCCGTGGATTCTTTGGCCTCGCCCACCTCCGGGGTGTTACACATCACCTCGATATTGTTCAGCGAAAACTTGAGTCGGATCGACGCAGCTTTGTCAGTGCTGAGGAGTGACACGCGGCGCACGCAATGCAGGAATGCTTCACGGTCCAACTTGATAATCTCCTTGGTGTCATCGCTGGATGGTATGACTTGCCGGTAGTTGGGGTAGTTCCCATCGACCAGTTTCGAGACGAGAATCGACCCGTTGAGATGAAAAGCGACCAGGTTCTCACCCACTTGAAGCGTGATCTCCCCAGAGTCGTTCAGTAACCGCTGCAATTCGTTGATCGCCTTTGTCGGGACGATGAAGTCCAGGTCGAGTTTGCCCGTGATCTCGGCATCAATGGATTCCTCGAAAAGCGCCAATCTCCGCCCATCCGTAGCTACGAGCTTGAGCGTGCTCTCCTTGAACGAGAACAAAATGCCGTTGAGCACGTAGCGCGTCTCGTCGAGCGAGATGGCGTATGACGTTTTGCGCAATCCGTCTTTGAGGACGCTTTGCTTGACGGTAATCGTCTTTGCATTGATCGCCTCGGGAAACGCAGGGTAATCTTCGCGGGCGAGACCGTAGATTTTGAAGAAACTCTGACCACTCCGGATGCTGGTAATATTTTTCGCATCCGTCTCGATCTGGATGTCCGCGACGGGTAACTCACGAATGATCGTGAGCAGGCGCCGTGCAGGGATCGTTGTGGCGCCTTGCTTTTCAACCATGGCCGAGACTTCGCAGCGGAGCGACACTTCCATGTCGGTGGTGCTGAGCCGAATCCCGGTCTCGGTGGTTTCGATAAGCACGTTCGACAGCACCGGCAGGGTGGCGCGGGTGCTTACAACATTCTGGGTTTTCTGCAGGCCTTCCAGCAGGTGGTCTTTGGTTACGCTGAACTTCATGGATGGGACGACGCTAAAAATGTTTTAGGTGATCGATGGTGACTATCTGTTCTCTGCGGGATGTGTCAAAACAATCTGCGCTTCCCGTGAAGAAAGCTTCAAGCGTTTGCACTCGAAGAAATGAAAGTTCACCGCTGGAGTTGGGTTTCAATTGAGCGAATAATATGCCTCGTGCGCTCGTCTTCCTCCATGCGTCGCTTGATTAGTTTGCATGCATGAATCACGGTGCCGTGGTCTTTGCCACCAAAGAGATCACCAATTTCGCTCAGCGTTGAATTTGTCATTTCGCGTGACAGAAACATTGCGATCTGCCGGGGGAACGCGATGCTCGCCAAGCGGCGCTTGCTCGTCATGTCAGCGATGCGAAGATCGAATGTTTCAGCTACTTTGCGCTGAATCTGATCGATGGTGACTGACTTTCTCGCTTGTTCCTGAAAGATATCGCGGAGCAAGTTTTCGATGTCGTCCCGCGTAATTTTCCTGCCGCTCAGCGAGCTGTATGATGCCACACGCATGAGTGCCCCTTCGAGTCGCCGCACGTTATTCCGGATCTTCTCGGCTAAAAACTCAAGCACCCATGGCTCAAACTGTATGCGCAGACCCGCTGCCTTACTTTTCAAAATCGCGATCCGCGTCTCGACATCCGGCGGTTGCAGCTCTGCCGTCATCCCCCACTCAAACCGCGAAACCAGGCGCTGCTCCAGTTTTTCGATTTCACTGGCCGGGCGATCACTCGACAAAATGATCTGCTTATGCCCGTCGTAGAGCGAATTGAACGTGTGGAAAAATTCCTCCTGTGACCGCTCCTTGCCCGCAAGGAACTGGATGTCGTCGATTATTAAAATGTCGGCCTGACGGTATTTTTTCCGAAACTTGAATAGCGTGCCGTGCTGAATTGCATCGATGAACTCATTCGTGAACTGCTCGCTCGTCAGGTAGACCACGCGGGCGGATTTTTTGTTACCGAGCACATGATGTCCCACCGCCTGAAGCATGTGTGTCTTACCGAGTCCGCTGCCGCCGTAGATGAAGAGCGGGTTGTAGGTCGTTGCAGGCGACGTCGCCACCGCCTGGGAGGCGGCATAGCCAAATTGGTTATTTGCACCCACCACAAGGGAATCGAACGTGTAGCGCGGATTCATCCCGGTGGGGATAATGCCTCCCGACGCTTTATCGCGGGACGCAGATTTACGGGTCGGCGTGGGCTCTTCGCTGGGAATATGATCCAACGGCGCGATGTCTTCGGAGTGCAACGCCATGATCTGGATCTGCCGCGGACTCTCGCAGGCCTCCAGCACCGCACCCTGCAATAAGGTGAGGTAATTGCTTTCAATGAAAAACTTATGAATCGGATTGGGAACCGACAATACCAGCGAAGTTCCATCATCCGAAACCACCCGCACATCACTAAACCACCGGTGGTATCCATCGCCGCTGATTCTCGCGGCTACAACGGCCGAAATCGCCGTCCAAATCTGGTTAATATCTTGAATCATAAGTAAATTATACACATCGGAAATATCCGCCCCAGGACTCGATTCCCGAAATTTTCGCTCTTTCCACAACGCCTGATAACTCTAAATGAGCGCCCCCTGAAAAAGCCATTTTCAGAACGTCGAGATAATTCGCAATAAATTGATTATAAATGACTTCTAAAGTTTTCAATAGATTTATCTCTGGGTGGGTATTAAGTATTCACGTTCGCACTTCGTTTAATTAAAAGCACAATCCGGGGCCGGGCGTGGAACAATTGAACCGATGGATGGAGGAACACTTCACAAGTTATTCACATCGTATCGACCCTCGAACCGCGCACGTGAGTGGATGATAAAAACCATCTGTTTATCCCTCAAGTAAAAAGTAACAAAATCGTCAAATAAAACTTACATTATAAGCCTGAAAAACCTTGACGAAGCATCACAACAATCAGCAGGCATTTAATTACGGGGACTGGACGTGTGCTCACGGCGCAGCGGCCGTATCCACCGATCCTGCCGCGCCGACCGGGTCGCTGGAAGCGTGTTTATGGGGCTTCAACGCGTGCCGACTAGATCATCGTCCGGCACCTTTGGAGTTGGAAATTTGGGAGCAGGCGGCGCCGGAGCGGTCGGAGGAGGGGTCAGCGGTTTATTTCCCCCGTCATCCCCGCCTTCTTTGCGGTGAGGGTCCCACCAATGATCGAAGGCAATGAAGTATGCCTTTGAGTGTCGCACAAACATCAGGTTGAAAATGAGTATCGGAATCAGGACGCAGGCCAGCAAAGTCGAGAGCGGCAGGTCGTACATCAGCTCCAAAACCAGATAGATAATGAGCCCGATCAGGCTCCCCATGCCGTAGTTGATGGCCCAGATCGAAAGTAAAAAGTATCCCGGCTCGCGGTCGTATGCATATCCACAGCGCGGACAGCCATCAAGGGGAGCAAACCAATCCGACAAGCGCCGGACTTTTCGGATGGGAACAAAGAGCGCCGAGACTGCGCACACGGGGCAACGCAGTCGGGTGGCCCGCAGAAAATAGTGCAATGCTCGGGAAAAGGATCGATCTTCGGACACTGAGACAAGTTGCTACAACCTCCCGCCTAGTCAATCAGGGATTATCTTCGGTGCTGCTTCAAGGAGCCTCAATGGGCCTAATCCTGCTCAGACCTGCGCGGTCCGAGTGCAGTGCACCGCCACATACTCGGTATTTGGAAGGATGAATTTGCGGATCGTGACGCTGACCTCAATCAGCGGATACCCTCGCAGCGTGCGCGTTGCGATTTCATCTGCGAGCGTCTCAATCAGCAGCCGTGGGCGTTCTGCAGCCCAGGCAACGACTTCATTGGACAACGTAAAATAGTCGACGGTGGCATCGATTCGGTCTGCCATTTGATCAAACCCGCGGCGCGGAATCATTTGCAGGTCCACAAGCAATCGCTGCGCCTGCGCCCGCTCGGCGTCTGGCACCCCAATGTGGGTATCGATCTCAAGACCGCGAATCTCGATGGCATCCGTAATCATCTGTCAGATTGGATCACGGTCATTCCGCCCAGTAGGCGCTGGAGCGTGGGCAATCCGTCCACGAGCACTGCGGGCGAGGCTGCGATGAGCTTTTCCACGGGGTCAAATCCCGTTGTCACCGCGATATCCAAGACGCCGCCATGGCGGGCAGTCTCGATGTCATGCACCATATCACCAACAAATGCGGTTTCTGAGGGGTCCAGTTCCCGCTTGCGAAGGATTTCGCGGATCACCTCGCGTTTGTCCATGACCTCAACGTAAGCGTGCTCAAATGCGTCGATCACTCCGAGGCGGCCGGCCTGTGCTACGAAATGATTGCGCTTGATCGTGCTGAGGAGAAAAATGCGGCGACCGGTGCGGTTGCAGAAGTCGAGGAACTCCCGGGATCCGGGTAGCAAGTTGACGTCGTCCTGAAGGCCGGCAAAAAATTTCTCATAGAGCGGCTCGAGTCCTTCGAGTGTTGCCTCCGGGAGGAGTTCGGCATAAAACCCGGAGAACGGGAGTCGAAAATGATGCCGGAATTCAGCCAGCGAGAGTTCGGCTCGTCCATATTCCCGGAAAATTGCATTGGTGGCCTGGAGCACGGGCCCCAGATCATCCGCGAGCGTTCCGGACCAGTCCAGAAGGATGTTCCGGATCATGAGCGAGTTATCGCCCGTGGCGAAATGGCAGTGCGTAAATTCACAATTTGAATCGGATTTCCCGAACGGTGGATTTTCCGAATCGTTCGCGAAGTTTTTCGAGGACGACCGTGCGCCAGCGGGTTTCGAGTTCGTATCGCACCGTCGGTTGCAGCACCTGGACGTGAAGAATCCCGTTTACGAGACGACTGGGTGTCGAGTGTCTTGCGAGGAATTCACCCACGATGCCCTGCCACGTTGCCAGGATCTCGCTTTCGCAGATCCGCTCATTGAGTCCAAGTTTGCCGACTAATTTTTCGATGGCATCTGAGACCTGCACGACCGGACGCTCGGAGCGTGGCTCACGATACCCCCGCCATTCCTCGACGATGTGCCGGCGGGTGGACGGGGTGATCATGAAATCGCTGAAAGAACGGACGTTTACGCGCCGTCGCTGCCAATGGCTTCGACCGGACAGCCTTCCATGGCTTCCTTACAGAGAGCCTCCTCATCTTCGGATTCGGGCTGTTTGAAAACGAAGGAATATCCGCCGTCTTCCTGCCGGGTAAAATTCGCGGGTGCTGTTTCACGGCAGAGGTCGCAGTCGATGCACTGGTCATCAACATAGAATTTGCCTGTGGTGTTGTCTGAATATTTGTTTTCGAGGTCTGCCATAACGGTTAAGTAGTTGGTAGAAATTCGGTAATCTGACGAGCGAAAGCAATTGTTTTTTTAAGTTAGACCGATGAATTTACCTGAGACGCTCATGCAACCACTACCACCCATACTCCCGACCGAAGGCCGCCATGTGCTGCATTGGTTTTTAAAAATCGACTACAGCCAATGGGATCTGTATGACCCCGACGAGCAACGCGAACGGAAAACTGCCATGGCAAAATGCATCGCGGATGCCCGCAGTGAACCGGACACGCAACTGCTCACGTTGAGCATGGTTGGGCCCAAGGCAGACTTCGGATTTATGCTGATCTGTCCGGATCTCCACGCACTGGATCGGATTTCAAAATCACTCACATTGGCGATGGGACCGGGGATTATTGATTCGGTTTTTAGTTGGCTGTCCATGACTGAGCGCAGCGAATACACCATGTCCGAGGAGGAATATATCGCTACGCTGGCGCCTGAGGGGATTGTGGCCGGCAGCGCTGCGGCGGATGAAAAACGCGTTGCTTTCCGGGAGCGAATGGAAAAATACACGAAAGACCGTTTGGAGCCGAATCTTGCAGATTGGCCTGTCTTTTGTTTTTACCCGATGTCGAAACGCAGGCAGCCGGAGCAAAATTGGTATGCGCTGGATTTTGATGTTCGCAAGAAGCTGATGGCCGGTCATGCGCGCGTCGGACGGACCTACGCTGGCCGGGTGCGGCAGTTGATCACGGGGTCCTCCGGACTCGACGACGGAGAATGGGGTGTCACGCTTTTTGCGCACACAACCAGCGAGATCAAAGCGATTGTCTATGAAATGCGCTTCGACGAAGTGAGCACAAAATATGCGGATTTCGGAGAATTTTTCATTGGTATCCAAATGCCGCTGGATGCCCTCTACTCGCGTCTCAGCCTATGACGGACCTTTCCACTAAACGGGCGGAGCTTGAGCGGATTCTTTATGCGCACGCTCCCCTCATGGTCGCCTATTCGGGCGGGGTCGATAGCACGTGCCTGCTTGCTGTGGCGCACGCGGTGCTTGGCGATCGGGTCGTTGGTGTGATCGCCGACAGCCCCAGCCTGCCCCGCGCCACGCTGGCAGACGCACTGGGTGTCGCGAAGGATCTCGGGGTCGCGATTGAGGTGGTTCAAACCACGGAAATGGACGACCCTGATTATGCGGCAAATCCCTTGAATCGGTGCTACTTTTGTAAGGCGGAATTGTTCCGCAGCATGGACGCACTCGCGAGCAAGCGTGAGTTTGCTGCCATTGCCTACGGCGAAAATGCTGACGATCCAGCCCACCTGCGTCCCGGTTCGCAGGCGGCCGCTGAGTTTTCTGTTCTCGCCCCGCTAAAGCAGGCGGGATTAACTAAATCCGACGTCCGAGCGCTATCGAAGGCCCTGAATCTACCCACAGCAGACGCTCCCGCTCAGCCGTGTTTGAGCTCCCGCATCCCTCACGGGACTCCAGTGACGCGCGAAACGCTGGGATTTGTCGAGCGTGGGGAAGCGGCAATCAAAGCGCTTGGGTTCCGTGTCTTTCGTGTGCGGTTTTCAGCCGGCATCCCTCCGGGCGCCCGCATGCTTGCGGGACAGGACGAACTTGACCGCGCGCTGAGTCGTGCGGCGGAGATCCGCGCCGCGCTGCAAGGGGCGGGATTTGGCGAGGTTATTGTAGATCCTGACGGCTACCCCGCTTCGGCGCAATGAGCCCGACACCGAAAGCATTCTTGCGACTGCTTTCGCGCCACAACCGGCATGTGATCTGGATGGCGATGCTCTGCCTGCTCGGAGCACTACTGGTGTGGCAGCTCATTGTTTTCTTTTTCATCCTGATCCTGCTCGGGCTGACGACTGCCGTTCTGGGCGATTGGGGCGGCAGCATACCCGTATGGATTTATGCCAGCGCCGTTGCGCTTACAGCGATTCTTTTGGTCTGGGGTTGCATCGACCAATGGATGCGTCGCTACACGCCGATTGTTGACCGCTCGATTATCGGCTGGCATGTGCTGGGCGATGCGTTGTTGATGCCCGTTCGGATCACATTCGGGATCTGGGGAAACCTGGGCGCTCTCATCCTGTTCAATGGGCGGCAGAAGCTGCACGCCTGGACGGTGCTTCAAGCCATGAGCCGCGCCGGCAAAGTGCAGGCGCATGCGCTCGGGCAATTGGACTCGAATCCGCAGCGTCTGGATAGATCGCTCCGCGCGCTCCAATTACTCGATCTCCTAGCCCGGTATCAAGGGGAAGACGATGCTTACTATTTGGTGAATCATCAGGCCGCTGAACCACTGATGGTCGAAGCAGGCGAGTAATCATGAAATTCACCCTGCGTTATCCGCAACCGGACGAGACGGATTGGGAGATGATCTGGGGTTGCGTGTTGGGTTTTGTTGCCATGGCTGGCTCGGCGTGGATGGCATTCCGTTTGCCCACACCGCAATGTGTCATTTACCAATTCAGTGGCTGGCCATGTCTGTCGTGCGGCGGTACTCGTGCAGCCCGTGCGGTTCTGCATGGTGATCTGCCTGCCGCGCTTGCTTGGAATCCACTTGTCACAGCGATTCTGGCAGTTGCTGCCATGTATATCGTCTACGCGGCGATTGTTTGCCTGTTTCGCTTGCCGCGTGTGCGGGTCTCCGCAGTCGCTCCGTCCGCGGCGATTGCCATACGGATTGGGGTTGTCATTGGACTCGCCGCGAACTGGATTTATCTCATCGCCCGTTTCTCGGATCGGGGGTAATCGGCCGCTAAACGATCTGGAAGGTCGAACTCACGGATTCCTGCATGGCGCAGATGATCTCGATATCTGCTCTGCCGCGCTGCGTGAGGTGCGCCCGCATGCAGGACGTCGCGATCTCAGGCTGATTGCAATCGCGGCTCAGATGCCCAACAATCACCTGCCGGAGTGGGCCATCGCAGCACTCGCCAGCGATGGCTGCCGCCGCGACATTCGAAAGATGCCCGTGGCGGGACTGGATGCGCTGTTTCACCGACCAAGGACGCTTGGTGTCCCGTTGCAGGAGGTCATCATCGTAATTGGTCTCTATCAGCAGCCCCTGAACCCCGCGCACGCGCTCAATCACTGCCGCTGTCGCATACCCGAGATCTGTCAAAATCCCAAAAGATGCCGACCCATTGCGAACAACAAATCCCACCGGATCCGCTGCATCATGGGGCACTTGGAATGGCTCCAATGTCATTGACCCAATGGAAAACTCCGCCCCATTGGAGAAAAATTGCCACCGCGCTGGAAGGCATTTCCCATCGGCTTCAATCGCGGCCGCTGTCATACGATTGGCATAAACCGGGATATCCCGGTTTGCGGCAAGCACACGCAGTGCGCTGGTATGATCCCCATGTTCATGCGTGAGCACGATGGCGGACAGGCTGTCCGGCGGCGTTCCCGCTACTTCCAGCCGCAACGTGAGTTGCTTGGCGCTCAACCCTGCGTCGATGAGAATTCGAGTCTCGCCACAGCGGATCAGCGCGGCATTTCCTGAGCTGCCGCTGGCGAGGATGGTGACGTCGAGCATTTCCTGGATCATGGGGCAATTTGGCAGGAAGCTCAAGACCGGGATGAAGGATAAATAGATCAAAAAAACAAATTTCGCGCCAAGCTCACAAAGCCCGCCAAGAATTATCTAAGAAAGAAGACCCGATGAAGCCCGATGGGGTCAGGCCTATATTTTAAATATTGCTATTAGATGGGATATCCGGCTGGGGTGCCCTACGGACAGAGCGATTGCTATTTAGGGGTTGGCGGCCGTGGGTTCCCGTTTCGATTGACAGGCGATCTTGATTTTCCACGCTGAAGATTTTGGAGCAGCCAAGACCTCATCATCCGTATTTCGGGCGCGCCTCAACAACTTCTTGAGTTCCATTTCCCCTCCCTCAACTCGCGCACCTCAG
>JBDNGG010000249.1:0-3307 GCA_041689405.1 Terrimicrobiaceae bacterium
AAACTACGGGGAATTCGAAGCCAGTGACCGGGTGACGAGCGAAGTGCGGCGGCGCTATGTGGTCGAACGTTATATCGATCTCGGAACCGATGGCGTCCCGGGCAACGCGATCGCCCCAGGCGCTGATGGTGTGGTGGGCACCGAGGATGATCCTATTAAAGCCAGTTATCATCCTGCCATGAAGCCACCGTTTCCTTATCTCTGGCGGATCGTCAGCGTAGAAGACATGCACCAATGATTGATATGAAAAAAATCTCAAGATTGAATCTTAAAGGCATGCTTTTAGGGCTTTTTTGTGCTGCCACACCATTCACGACTCATGCACAGAATCATCAATCCAAAGACGAGGCAAAGGTGGAAATCACAGGCACTGCATGGAGTGAGGGACAACTCGTCGTGGGCATCAAAATCACTGCGCCACGCAGTCGTGCGTTGCGGCTTGGTAACGACAGCGGTGATGCGCCAGAAGGAGAGTCGACTTTTACAACCAAAAGCAGCTGGCTGATCGACCTTTATTCAGAAGCGAAAATCCTTGCCAGCAAAAAGTATCCGCGTGGTCCGAACATGGGATGGGTGCGGCTATCCGAGACTCTAGCTCCCGGCAATTCAGAGAATTTCACCGCTGCGTTCCCGGCTCCGCCGCTTCCTCCCATCGTCAATGGAAAGCGCGAGGATTACCGCCTGAGTCTTCACCTGCCCGGCGACCTTCCCCCGGTCGAGTTTATCGTTCCTGGTCCAAGTGATCCGGCGGAATCCTCAACAAGATAGAGTCCGCTCATGCCCGGCGCAATCAGCCAGGTGATCATCCGACGCAGCTCGGACTCGTGAACCGATCCGTCTGAAAAACGATCTTGAGGACGAGCCCTGGGGACGGGAGGCTTTCCCGATAAAAAGCAGCGTTTAGCGTCCACCGGCAATCATCGCCCGCGAAGTTATTTTCCGCATTCTTCCCGGAGCGCGCGGAACAAACGGAGGATTTCCTCGCGTGTTTGCGCGTCTGCCTGGTATCCAACCGGTCCCCGCACCAGTTCGTTCTCAAAAATTCCCTGTTCGACGAGGAGCAGCTTTTCAATGGCAAGGTAGGCATCGAGATTGTGCATGAGGTTGACTAGGGCTGCCAGTCGGGCGTGGATGTTCCCAGCCCGTCTCTCGTCGCCTGCTGCCATGGCCCGCCAGATCGCCACAATGGCCCAGGGCACATCGGCTCCCGGCATCGTTCCAACAATTCCGCGCGGGTAGCTGTCCATGAGTGCCAGTCCGGCTGTTCCTTCGAAGATCCGTGCACGCCCCCCGGTCGCCTCCAGGAGTGCCGAAACATTTGGGCCGATCGGCTGGGCTTCAGGTTTAAAGAGGACACGATCTGGAGCGAGCTCTAGCAATGCCGCCTGCGTGGGCACCGGTATGGAGTTTCCCACATAGCCGCTGGCGTCTTGCACGACCAAAGGCAAAGGGGTTGCGTCGAGAATGGCCTTGTAATAGCGAACCAGTTCATCGACCGGGCAGCGGGTCAAACTAGGGGGAATCGCCATCAGCGCATCAGCACCCGCGTCGGCTGCGGCTCTGGCATGGCGGATGGCCTGGGCCGAACTCTCGGCACCGACACTGGCCACCACGGGACCGCGCCCCGCTACAATCTCGACACAGAAGCGCGTGAGCGTGTCCCTTTCCAAGTCCGTCAGCCTGAGGACCTCGCTGACCATGGCAATAACAATACCGTCAACCCCTTCGGTAAACAGCCAGTCAATTTCACGATGCAGAATGTCGCGGTTGATGGACCCGTCTTGCCGGAACGGGGTTTGAATCACCGGCAGCACACCTTTTAACTCTTTAGCGCTCATTGGAATTTGTGAATGTCCCGAATTTAGAAAACCGAAGGATCTTGGTTGGCTCTGTGGGATCGGAGAAACAATTTCTGCTATCACAATCGAGCATGATCGAATCGGCGACCAGAAATTCCAGCCTAAGTCGGTAGTCAGATAAACAAACGTTCCGGGAGATGTCAGTTCACATGACTTCCGAGAGTGTATCGCCAGTTCATGTCAGATACTGATAGGATGTTTCCATGACTGTCTATCTTATGACGGATATCGAGGGGGTGGCCGGTGTTTCCTCCCATGCGTTGCATTCCTATCCTGAGGGAAAATACTACGAGGAGGCGCGGAAGCGCCTGACACGCGAGGTGAATGCAGCGGTGGACGGTCTGCTGGAAGCCGGCGTCTCAAAAGTCCTGGTGGTTGACGCCCATGGTCCGGGTGGCATCTGCTTTGATCTTTTGCACCCCAAAGCTCTCTTGCTGCACGGACGCCCGATTACCCGCGAGCAATTGCTCAGCCCCGCCTGGGAGTATGATGCGGTTGCAATCGTCGGGCAGCACGCCCGGGCAGGAACGGCCAGTGGCAACCAGAACCATACCTTTGACAGCCGGAAGATCGACTGGATGAAGATCAATGATCAGGAGGTCGGGGAAACTCTCTATATGGCGATCTGGGCCGGACTGCGCGGCGTTCCTTTGATTTTTCTCAGCGGCGATGATGCGGCTTGCCGGGAGGCCGAGTCGGATATTCCAGGTATCGTGACGGCCACAGTGAAATGGGGGCAGGGAGCAAACAGCGAGATCACCCTTTCGGCTCCGGCTTCTCACGCGCTGATCCGTGAGCGGATTCAGTTCGCGGTGGAAGCCCACCGCCGCACACCTGTTTCTGCAATTCAAATCACCGAACCCTATTCTCTCGCGATCCGATGGGTGGACACGCAACTCGCCGACGAGGCCGAATCCGTTTCCGGATGTGAGAGGGTTGACGGAAAAACGACCATGTATCGTTCCTCTGAGCTTCTGGACGTGCTTCGCAGGCTTCACCGGCCTGCCGAGTCGGGGGTAGTTTCCAACTAGTATCCTGTAGGTTCTTCGCTATTTCCAGTGGGGTTGCGACTCCGGCAGCCCGGAGGGCTTGCGGAAATTAGCCGGTGGTGCAAACCCTGAGCTTTCGACACAACTTTTTGGGTATAATAGTGAAGGACGATTAACGCAAAGGGAGGCGGAAACAACAGGGCGGTTTGAGAACTCGCTGCCCGACTCGCTTGTGGGAGGACAACGAGCGCGCCGGGCATGAGCGGGATTTTGCACTGTTTGCCGTCGGGGTAACTTCCGACGAGGCGAGCCCTTTTTTTTTCCACCATGAAGAGCATGAAGGACATGAAGGAGGAGAAGGATGAGTAAGATTTTTTCTGAATCTTCATGCGCTTCATGTCCTTCATGGTTTTAATTCTTTTCTCCTCGGTCCAGGGGTGTCCGCGTCCGCGCGGATAG
>JBDNGG010000250.1:0-9789 GCA_041689405.1 Terrimicrobiaceae bacterium
GGATCATCCTTCCCTCGACTTCGGCTTCCGTGACCTCGTGCCCACGCAGAACCAGCAGATTTTCATGCGGTTCAAGCAACGCCTCAAATACACCCTCCGCCACGCTGGGTTCAAAGGAGCCGGTGGCATGGTCGGTGAGTCAATGGCCGGGCAATGCGGCGTGGTATTGCTCCGAATCTGCTCCGTAGGTGCGACGGTAGTGTTCACGAATAGAGTCGCGCACCTCGTCGAAAATCGGCGACCTCGCCCCGTCGTAGAACGTGTCCCAGAGGCTCACTCCATTGACAAGTCCCCCGCCGAGATGTGGCCAATAGCTCACCAAAACGACATCGAGTCCCTCGCGCGCAGCGCGAACCGCACAGGCAATGCCTCCGGGCGTTGCACCGTAAACAAGCAAGTCAGTCATGGAGCCTCTCAGTTGATGAGCGCACCTTGCGATGCCAGGTTTGCTCGCAATAAATTTGTGTCCACTCCGGCGGATGCGCAAACGCCGAGATCACGAAAAACCTGCAGGGCCGCGTCACCCCGCGTGAGATTGGGATCGAGTTCAGAAGCGCGAGGCGAGAGTTGCTTCCAGCGATCGATCCACGTTTCCGCCGAGGCTCCGAGCGGCTCATGGGGAAGTGCGTCGTAGCCGTCGAAGAAACCCAGAGTCCCCAGATACTGCACGGCGGGCACCCAGGGAGCTGCGTCGGCGGGGTCCACGTCGTTGAAAAAACTCACCATGAAGCGGTGATCGACAAGAGTGCGGATGAGTTCGCAAGGATTGAGCTGCGCTGGTGGGATGCCCTGTTTCGCTGACAGAGCGGCTGCAAACCCAGCCGCTTCGCCAGTCTGCATCCACACGGGTTCGAGGCGGATCGGCCCCCAGCCGACGTGACTGGCGGAAAGACAGACCGGCACCAGAAGGTTATCGAGTCCCTGAGGCAGGAGGCAGCGGTAGGGAATCTGCGCCGGACGTGATTCCTCGGAGAGGAAGAAAACGCCATCCATCGCACTCTCCCCAACGACCGTCGCATGGCAGGCGACCGAGTCGAGCGGCCAATCGGTGGTGGCAATACTGTCGGCGTGGACGGGCGTCCGACGGTCGGCGCCGACAGGGAGTCCATCGTGTTCGGTAAAGACCGCGCGTCCGACAATCCGCCGGGCCTCGCGCACATACACTTCGTAAGGGAGATGCCCATTGTCGGGGAACTCGTCGCGCGGCAGTCCGTAAGGTTTCCAGAACTCCTGCGTCTCGGCGGGCACCTCCGAATCGTGCTGCAAGTAATAGAGGAATCCCACAATGAAATCGCGATACTCGCGGTCGATCCGGTGCCGCGTCGGCCAGTCGCCCTCCGGATAGCCGTGCTGCGGGCCAATCAGGCGACCCGCGTTCCAGCCGATCTTGCGATTCGGGATATTGGGCACAATGCTCGCCCAGGCCACCCCGTGATAGTCCGACGCCTGGTATGCCTCCGGTCGCAGCACCTCCACGCGGTTCGCGGGGTCATCCGTAAGAATGAGCCGGTAATTGTAAGCCATGACGGCCCCGTCGCCTTCGCCCGTGCTCTCTGGATAAAAAACCGGGCCGGAGGCATGGCCAAAGGTTCGCAAGTTCAGTTTCCCACTCGCGGAGTCCGCTGGCCAACCGATCTGGCCCGCCGGTGCCGACCGATGATTTTCGACAAACACGCGGCCCGCATGAGGTTCGCCATACTCGTCGCGGGATTCGCGCCCCACCCGACAGGGCACTCCGGCCACAGCAGCCAGGTCGCCCGTGTAGCTGGCGTCCGCAAAGCAGTTTGCCTCGACCATGCGGGTCTCATCTCCAGTCATGCTTCGAAAAGTCACCGAAACGAGCAGGGTTCCCTCACGCTGTGCCTCGCTGGGATACCATCCTCGGTAAACGGTGATGCGTTTTTCCCGCTCGATCAAAGTGTCGAAAACCTGTTCGGCGACCCGTGGCTCGACCTTGGCCCGATCAATGTGGCGACGGCTGCCACGCTGGGGCATGGAGGCCAGGTGCTGAGGAGAATCCTCCCCATAGGTGCTTCGGTAGTACCCGGTGATCGCCTGCAAGACCTCCGCGTAAATTGGCGAACGCAGGTAGTCGCAAGGCGTTTCCCAGCCTCCGGCACCGTTCGTCAGGAAGCCGCCCAAGTGCTGAGAGTGGTCAACCAACACCACATTCAACCCCTCGCGCGCAGCGCGAACCGCACAGGCAATGCCTCCGGGCGTTGCACCGTAAACAAGCAAGTCAGTCATGCCGCCTCCCAGTTGATGAGCGCACCTTGCGATGCCAGGTTTGCTCGCAATAAATTCGTGTCCACTCCGGCAAAGCCGCATCCAGTTCGAGCGACATCCGCCGCCGCCAGCCCGGCGGCATGGCCCATGGCATAACAGGGCGCCTGCTCGCGGAGCGGCCCCAGCACGTCCCGCTCCACGCTGATTGCGCGGCCCGGACAAATCACATTGCGAATCGGACGGGGAACCATCACTCGATAGGGAATCGGAGTGTAGGGCCTCGGCATTCCCACCTTTTTTTCCTCCATCGGCTGGTTGCTGGGACGCTTGGGATCGGGCAAGTCCCACCAGTATCCGCTGAATCCAATCGTATCGTCAAAATCCCGGGCACTCACCAAGTCCTCCACCGTATAGACGAAATCGCCAACGATCCGTCGGGTCTCGCGGATTCCCAGCACCGGCGCGACGCTGCGAATACGCGCGTTGGCAAAGCCCGGAAAGTATTCCCGCATCAGAGCAAACAGTCCCATCACCTCGCGACGGCCCTGCATCATTCCACGCGAGATCGACCGTCCGTCCGTCCCATCCACATCGCAGATTCGCGTGGTGTTGATCATGAGCGTGCCCTTTTCGTGCATCTGCACGCTGATAAAAACATCGTATGCGTATGGCCACTTGCCCTGTTCGCGCAACGACTGGATGAGTTCCTTCAGACGCGGAGAATTCTTGGCGTAGATGTCGGCCATCAGCACCTCCATCTCCACGCGGTCCACGTGAAACATCAAGGTCGCCGGTGTCATCAGCCCGTCTTCCCCGCGGCCCTTGACGAATTCGCATCCCGCCCGCGCCGCGACATCTCCATCGCCGCTGGCATCCACGACCGCGCCACACGAGTATGCCTGCAAGCCCGACTTGTTAAAGACGATGACCTCTGTGACTAATGCGTCCCGCACCACCACGTCCACCAGGCCGGTGAAATAGAGCACGTCCACTCCAGCCTCGAGCATCTTCTCATCAAGAAGGGCTACCATCGCGATGGGGTCGAAAGGCACCCCGGCCGCCAAGCCTTTGAACCCGCCATAGGGCGTGAATTTTTCGTCTGGAATTGTCCTCGGATCGATCGCAGAACCGCGCCGAATCAACTCTCCAGTTATTTCCCCGAAAATCCCACGCACACAGTCCCGCGTGTTGTCGCCCGTCCGTCCGCCCAGGAGATGCGAGACGCCAGCCGATGTGCCGACCCCGCCCAACTGTCCGGTCTGTTCGACCAGCAAGACGCTCGCTCCCGCTCTGCGGGCCGCAAGTGCTGCTGGAATGCCGCTTGGCCCCCCGCCACAGACGATGACGTCGTAGTGGCTGACGATGGGGATAACGCGATTAAGAGTGAGGGATGTGTTGTTAGCAGACATAAAAGATCAGGTTGAGCCACTCCATCCGGGAGCGACCGGGAGGTCGGCAAGAAAATCAAAAGCCGGCTCGGTGGCGGCCCGATCGGCGTCGAGTTTGGCAATGAGCTTGGCGGGATCGAGTTCGCGAGGGGTGACACCCTCGGTGATACTCATGGCAGCCGCCGTCCCCGCTGCCTGGCCGGTAGCCATGCAGGTCTGCTGGATGCGCAGGGACGATTCTGCCAGATGCGAGGCACTGACGCACTGCCCCGCCATAAGAAGATTATCCACTCCCTTGGGAAGGATGCAGCCATACGGAATGTCAAAGTAATCTCCGGTTTCGAACACCCGATGAATCCGTTCCGAATGCTCCGTATCGCTGTGCTTGACGGCTTCGGCGGAATAGCTGTCTGCTGGCCACACATCAATGTTCCAAGAACTCCGGGCGATGCTGTTTGGTTTTTTCCGCATGAACCAGGCATCGTCGTCGGTCACGCGCTCCAGGCCATGAACCCGCCGCGTCGAGCGCACCCCAATCTGCGGGGCTGTATCGAGAAGGTAGCTATTTTCAAACCCGGGAACGCAGAGCCGATGCGCTTCTGCCGCCTCCCATGCCTGGGCACGTCCCTCGCGTTCGGCGCGGGTGAAATCCCAAGGATCCAGGGGATCGACCTTGAGCACACGGCTCAGGACGGACATAATCTGTCTCCGTCCCGAGCCCATATCCCACATCCGACCGCGCACATAGCCCAGAAGCCGCCGCTTCTCTGTCACCACCGGAGAGGTAAACAGTCCGTTGGAAATGCCCTCGTCCAGAGCGGCCTCAGCTTTGGCCAGGATTTCGTCGGTGTAGGTGATGCCGTCCCATTCCATTCCAGCCAGACGAAAGACCTTCGTAAGCGACATCGCCCATGGATGCGTTCCGTCGCCCTGCTCCCAAGGCACACCGGAGTCGTGGCAAACGATGCCGTGTCCGGTGCCATCCACCACCCGCGATGCCATCACGGCTCTTCTTCCAGCGCGTGTGTTCAACAAAACCCCGCGGATTTGGCCCTCTTCGATAATGGAACCGGCGAAGTGACAATGATGCAGGATCTGAACCCCGGCTTCCTCAAGGAGATCATCCCATGCATATTTCACAACTTCCGGGTAGAGGGTGTTGATCATCTGCACAGAGCTACGCTTCCAATCTCCAACGCCTCGCCGACGGGCAATGGCGCGGATGTAATCGTGCCACACACCCTGGAAATCGACGCCGTTCACGCTTAAAACCGCGCACACCAGCGCGGCCACGGTCTGGCCACCGAGATAGCCGTCTTTTTCAAAAATTAATGTGCGGGCACCAGTTCGTGCAGCGGCGAGCGCCGCCGCACAACCGGCGGGACCGCCACCGGCAACCACCACGTCCCATTGGCCCATGATGGGCACTTTTCGTGAAGGTTCGGTGTAGTGGGAAGTTTTATTAGTCATATCATTAGTCATACCATTATTCGTGAAAGGTGAGGCGGGCCCGCACTGGAAAAGTCATCGACCCACCTCGGGCAAACCGCTCAGGCATGTGAAAGCTGGTTCCACCTGTTTGCGCACGATGTCCAGTTTGTTTACCACAATGGCGGGATCGAGATCGCGAGGCGTCACACCTTCCGCGATGCTGAGAGCCGCCGCCGTCCCCGCTGCCTGGCCGGTGGCCATGCAGGTCTGCTGGATGCGGAGAGAGCCGTGGGCGAGATAGCTGGCCGAGAGGCTGCGCCCCGCGACGAGGAGATTGTCCACGCCGGTGGGCACGAGGCAGCCATAGGGAATATCGAAGTATTCGCCCTCCTGAACTCGCACGGCCCGTTCCGCGTAGAGTTCGCTTTTGCTATGAAACCACCGCTCCGGGATGGGATCGTCGTCCGGCGGATGGATATCCAGTTCCCAGGTCGAGCGGGCGATACCGTGCGGGTGTTTGTGAAAATTCCACGCCTGTTCCTCCGTCACGCAGTCGATCCCCTCAATGATGCGCGACGTGCGCACCCCGAGTTCCGGAGCGATATCGACCAGGTATTTTCCATCCTCCAGAGAATCCGAGGTTCGCCAGATTTCATCGCGCGTATCGATGATCGCGGACGAGACTTCCATTGGGTCGAGCGTATCAACTCGGAGGCGATCAATGCGATTCAATCGCTCTGGAAGATAAGCAAGGGTGCAGCCCGAACTTGGCGCGGGTCCGCCCTCCGTGCCCGGTGCCGTCTGGCCTCCCGAGCGATAGACCATGGAGACCTCCTGCGCCCATTTTTTCCCGATGGCTCCGCGATTCCACGGCACGCCTGCCTCGTGGCAAACGACTGCGTCACCGGAAGCATCGATCACCCGTTTGGCCATCAGCGCGCGGACACCCGCCCGGGTATGCATCAGCACACCCGTCATTTTTCCATCGTCCACACACACACCGCAGAAGGCGGAGAGAAATAGCAATTCCGCACCGGACTCGCAGACCAGTTCCTGCCAGACCCGCCGGACTCCCTCGGGTGTCGGCGCCCCCCGGAACCAATCGGTGTGCGGATAGAAACGCACAGGTGCCCGGCTCAATGGTGCGAGTTGGCGATACTTCACCAGCCTCGCGGCCCATTCATGCCAGATCCCTTGAAAGTCCAGCCCGTTGGTGCTGAGGATGCAGCAGACAAACTGGGTGGTGGGCGATCCGCCGAGGAAAGCATATTTCTCGACGAGCAGCGTTTTTGCCCCTCCGCGTGCCGAGGCGATCGCAGCGGCGCAGCCGGAGGGACCGCCTCCGACCACCACGACATCCCACTCGCCCAGCACAGGAATATCCTGCGCCTGCTGATGATGAATCTTCTGTTTAGTCTGCATCATTCGGGATAAGCCAAAATGCAGCGCACGCCTCCGCAGTCAGGGCTTTCGTGCGAATATTGACCGGCAAAGGAACCATCGGGGTCGGCAAGGTGCTTGGAATAGATTACCAGCATCCCTTCGTCCGTGAAGCAGACGCCGGGGTAAATGACCTGCCGGTCCTTGAGGAGCGCGCCTGACTCGTCCACCAAATACGGTTCGCTCCAGCTGGCGCCGCCGTCGCTCGAGAGCGCATAGCACAGCGGAGTCCGTGGAAAGAACGCACCGGGCTTCAGTGCTTTGACATGATTGTAGAATACGATCAACCGCCCGTCCGGTAGAGTTTTTAGAGTCAGTGCTGAGCAAGCTGCCGTGAGCGTGGTTGCCGCCGGCTCGGACCATGTATCACCGGCATCGTCCGACCACGAAGCGTATTTGCAGCCGCTGCCCGTGCGGGCCAGCATGAGCAAGCGACCGTCGCCCACTTCCGCCACGCAGGCTTCCGCCATTCCGCGTCCATCCTGAAGCTGCGCCGGGGCGGAAGATTTCTCCCAAGTGATTCCAGCATCGTCGCTGAAGAAACAAAGACCCGCGCATTCATCGCCTTCGGATTCTCCCTTTTCCATGTGCGCCACCGGCACCACGAGGCGACCGGACTTCATCTGGATCAGCCGGTCGTTCATCACATACCAGACGCCTTCGGGATCACCGACTAATGCAGCGGGCGTCCAATTTGAGCCTTCATCTCTGGAGGTGGAGAAAACGGGCAGCCCGCCGCCGAAAAGCCCCTCCACATGGCGGTGCGCCAGAAAGGCGAGTCGCCCATCCTGAAGCCAAAGAAAAGTGATCCCGCCGTCGGAGATCATTCCAGAAACCGACCAGTCCATGCGCATCCGGCCGTCTTCGCTCCAAGTCCTTCCGCCGTCCGTGCTCCGGTAGAACATCGGCACCGGGAGCGTTGCGGCGAGTTGCTCGAAATTCGTCGGCGGACGCCCCCACGGCGCGGCCATGAGGATATCGCCACCGGGAAGTGCAACACAGGCGGGTCCGATAAAGGACCGTTGCTCCGTGTGGCGAATGAAGGTTGCAGGTTCGATCAGGTAGCGTGCGCGTTTCATAGAAATAATAGACTTAGCGTTTTGTTGGAACTTTGTTTTTTTCAATGACCACTCCAGCCAGCAAAGCCTCACCGGAGGTGGCCGCAAAGCTCATGGACAGCTTGCCATCGACGACGCGGGCCGGGAATTTGAGTTCCAATTCGTGAAGGACACCGGCTTTCTCTTCGATATTGAGGTTCTCCACCACGCGTTGGCCTTGGAGATCCACATGGAATTGACGGGGAGTGCTGCCATGATCGGGTTCGATCAACTTCAGGCGCACCATGTAGTCACCGTTGGGAAGATTGAACTGGTAGCTGAAAGCGGCACCGACTCGGAACGAGCGATATACATCCTGATCTTCCCCGGCCTGAACCGGAATGGTTGCCAGGAGGCCCTTCACGCTGCCGCCTGTTCCACCCGTGTCCGCTTGATAGGAAATCCCCGAAGTGCCAGACATCGCATCTCCGCCCACATTAATTGCCTCCACCACTCCGGTCTCCGGTGTCGAAGCGCGGTCACTCCCGGCTTGTCTCACGCCTGTGGGATTCTCCGCACGCGCCGCCGCACCGGTGCTATAGCTGAAATCCGAGAATCTTCCCTTAAAGAAATCGTCCTCCGCCATGGCTGTCCCCGAAGCTATGCGTGCTTTTCCACCAACGACGGGCAGGCTCAGCCGTGGGTTACCGTAGTGCTTGGGCAACATTGCAGCCGAGGCGCTGCCGACAGACTGCCCATCCAGGAAAAGCGTTGCTACGCCGGGCTTGGGATTGGCTTCCGCGCCATTGAGCGCAAACCGAACCTGAATCCATTTCCCGGCAGCGACGGGAGTGCTGATCCATTCGCCCGGGAAGTCCACAGTCGGGGGATCGGTCTGGACCCAGCTTCCCGCAAAGAGCTTGCCGTCTTCCAAGTAAATGCTGATCCCGGGACGAGTGGCTGAGCCTTGGGCAAAAAGTTGCTGGCGGCGTTGGACATCTTCCGCCTTCAACCAGAAGCCAATCGCCAGATCGGAATGGCCCTTCGGGTCCATTGTCGTGCGCTTGGAACGCGGGATGAGGACTCCCTCCTTCCCGCCTTCGAGTTCGAGCACCGATCCCCTCTCCGGATCCTCCACAAACCGGCCTCCCAGCAGAATGGGCTCCCGGTCGAACGAGACGGAGGCATTTGGCAAGTAGCGGAAAGTCATCAGTTCCCCGCTCACGAGATCGGTCCCCCATGGGCCTGTCCACGCGTAGGTGGAGGTCAGCGGCAGATCGATCACCGTATCGGGATCGGGCGGCGTGTTGCGCACCCACACCGGAGTCTGGCCCACGACCTTTTCGCCTCCGGCCGTGGTCGCTTCCAAGGTGACCATGGTTTCTCCGACCTTGGAAAAGGAAAATGTCTCGCTGCCCGGCCCGCCGCTCGTACGGTCGGGCTGACCAGGCACCTTCCAGGTATAACTCTCGAAGGGGGCGGTCGCCGGATGGTGCAGGCTGGCTCGCACCACGACTGGCGAACCGGGCTTCACATGGCGGTGATCGGGTTCCAACACCAGCTCCGCAGGCCCGCCCCGGTGCAATGGCGTGGTGGTGTTGGCGGCTTCGTCCACAATGAAAAATGAGCCGCTGCTGGACACATAGTCGAGCGCCACCGCGCCCTTGCCGGGCAGCGTGACACTGGAACCCGCCACCGCGCCGAGCGGCGCGTGAGCGTAGATCAGCCAGCGGCGCTTCGGACTCTCGCCAAGTTGCAGCGCCAGCGCAAAGATTTTGAGGCCATTTTCGCTGGTAAGAGAGCTATAAGCCGGCCAGGTCAACTCCGCCGGGTTGGCATCGCTAGTGAGGAGAAACCAGCGGTCCATATCTTTCAACCACGATGGCATGGATGCCGCGCTGCTGAAGTAGTGTTTCCTCTCACCGAAGACAGGATTGGGCACAAGTTTTCCAAACTTCCAGAACTCCGTGAGGGTGGGATTGTTCCAGACCCGATCCACCGATTGCACGAGGGCATCCCAGGTCAGCCCTTGAAAGCCGCGCAAATCGTTATCGCCGCGGAACTCGCGATAGTCGCGAGGTCGCATCATCCAAAGGCCAAACTGAAGCATGCCAGTGTAGCGATTTATGTCCCATTTCGCTTTGGGCGCATAATCGGCGGCGATGTAGCGGCCAGGGCGGCCCGTGACTTTTTGCGAAGGCATATCCCCTCCCCAGATAATCGACGACCAATAGAAATTCGGGTTTTCCTGCCAAACCTTGGCATCC